>CAMLRJ010000027.1 GCA_946482345.1 uncultured Cellvibrio sp. | reverse complement strand
ACTCTTTCGGGTGGCAATGCGTAAAGTTGGCGCTTCAGACATAAAATCAAACACTGAGAGTTGGCAAAGTGCGAATCATAACACTTGAACTCCAACAAGAGGCACAAGGGCAAGTGATTGATCACTTGCCCTTCTAAAAAATTAAACGGATTTAACGGCTGGTTTTACCAAACTACCTATCACCATGGCGATTGCTGCGACAATAAACCCGGCAAAATGCGCTATATCCTGTTCGGCGATAAAACTGATAGTTGAATTTGTGGACTCGGGGCTACCGAAAAACTCCAGGGGTAACCACACCAGCAATCCCGCAATAATTGAGCTGGCCGCACCAAAATTGCTGGCTTTTTTCCAGAATAAACCGGCAAACAAAGGCACCAGTGCCATCACCAGCGTTACCTTGTACGCATTTTCAACCATGGCATGTATAGACGTTTCATGTTGCAGGGAGTAAAGCGCATACCCGGTCACCAACACCGTAAATGTCACCACAACAATACGCATCAACATCAGGAATTGTTTGTCGTTCATATTTTTTCCATTAGGCAACAACTCTTTGATGACGTTTTCCGAGAGAGTCACAGAAGGCGCAAGCAAAGTGCCACTGGCGGTACTCATGATCACCGATAAAAGTGCACCAAAGAAAATAACCTGCGCATAAACCGGCATATGATTCAGTACAAATGTCGGCAATACTTTTTGTGTATCTTCAGCGCCTACTTGTGCAGCCAACTGTGGATCGATCATAGTCGCAGAGTAAGCAAGATAAATCGGCACTGCAGCAAAAAAGAAATAAGCTATGCCGCCAATCGTTGTACCCCACACCGCCACTGTTTCATTTTTTGATGAATTCACACGCTGGAACACGTCTTGTTGAGGTATGGAACCAAAACCGAGCGTTAAAAAACCTGCGACAAATGTGATGATCGCCGCCCATTCCAGTGCAGGCCAAAATTCAAACTTGCCAGCCTCCGCCGCATGCTGGATGACAGGCATAACACCTTGTGTCTCACCAGACATTAAAAATGCAATCCACAATAAACCTATAACGATTACTGTCATTTGCACAACTGTTGTCAGGGCTACCGACCACATACCACCAAACAAGGTATATAAAAGCACCACACTGGCGCCAATCACTATGCCCGTGGCCATACTGATATCACCACCAGTCAATACATTAAACGTTAAACCCAAAGCAGTAATCTGTGCGGATACCCAACCCAGATATGAAAGTGCAATTGCAATTGACACTGCAATTTCTACTGGCTTGCTGTATTTATCGCGATAAAAATCACCCAGCGTCAGCAAATTTTTTCGATACAGTGGACGGGCAAAAATCAATCCAAAAAATATCAAACAAAATGATGCACCGAATGGATCAGAAATAAGCCCACCGAGATTGGATTCAATAAAAGTTCCAGGCACCCCCAAAACTGTTTCTGCACCAAACCAGGTAGCAAACACCATCGCGATAACAATGCCCATGGGCAAACTTCTACCCGCAGTGATGTAATCTTTGGCATTGTGGACTTTGGTAGCCGCGTAGATACCTATAGCAATAGAAAGAATCAGATAAAGCGCAACAAAACCCGTTAACATTTGCTGCCTCCTTTATGAACTGGTATCAGGTGACTGACCTGCATGAGAGTAAAAACAAGAGCGAGAAACATAAGTCAATCCTCTGTTAATTGATTAATCAGGTTGAACAAGCCTGGGGAAATTTCATCATTAATATCGTTGCAAATTCACAAAAAATTATTGATATCAATATGAATTCAACAATCGATAAGCATTAACTGTACCATGCGGTGCGAAGTCAAGGTGCGGCCATTCTAATCCAACTGGATTCAAAAAATCGACCAAAAAAAATAGCCTCACAAGGAGGCTATTTTTAACTATCAAATCGGGCGACCGCCGTAGTCGGAAGTCGGTTTTTTAGGAGGATCAGCTGTAACGTTGGGTTCCACTTGGGAAATTTTTCCACCTCTTGCCAAAAACTCTGCTATTTGTGCTTCCAATTCATCACGGGCTTTTTGACGAGAGGCTATACTGAAATCTTCCATGGCTTCAATTTCATCAGCAACTTTGCTCGCTGGTGCTGCAGCAAAACCTGCATCATCTCCTCCATCAACCGCATCCTCTACATCATCAACCTCCTCTTCTCCTTCAATCGGGGAATCTTCCAATTCATCGTTGATAGAATCTTCATCACTCATATTGTCACCTGGAACACGTTATTACCGATTCAGCTTCTTTGAATTCATTATTCAAGTTCGCACCCAATGTTGGGAATTCTAGTAATAATTTTTCTTGCAAGCAAATTATCCGCAAAAAAAACGCTGCTCATGGCAGCGTTTTTCTGATGCAACATATTTAAACAGCTGCCGGCCCGGTGTCGCCGGTACGGATTCGAATTATTTCGTCCAGTGATGAAATAAATATTTTCCCATCGCCGATTTTGCCTGTATGAGCAGCTTTGGTGATCGCTTCAACTGCACGTTCAACCATTGAATCATCAACGGCTAATTCAATTTTAACTTTGGGTAGAAAATCAACAACATATTCTGCCCCACGATACAATTCGGTATGACCTTTTTGACGGCCAAAACCTTTGACTTCTGTCACAGTCATGCCCGTTACACCCACATCGGAAAGTGCAGTGCGGACATCATCAAGTTTGAATGGTTTTACGACAGCGGTAATGAGTTTCATTGTAGTTTCCTGCGTTATTGTCGAATGGATGGACATTTCAATAAGGACTAAAGATACACTTTCGGTTTGTCAAAAGCACCTGTCATCGCTCTCTATTCTATGGCAAATATTCCATTTGTCTAAACCACATCAAGATCTCCCCCGTCACCGGGGGAGGAATCAGGATTACATGTGGTAACCGCGCTCACCATGCTCGGCTGTATCCAAACCTTCAGTTTCCACTTCTTCTGTTACACGCAGACCTATGATGATATCGACCAGTTTATAAGCCACAAAGGAGACAACACCGGACCAAAGAATGGTAATCAACACGCCTTTGGTTTGAGCCCAGACCTGGGTACCCATACCAGCATATCCCCAGGTACCTGTCACATAATCGTATATGCCTGTACCACCCAGATCAGGGCTATTAAATACACCGGTCAAAATCGCACCTATGATCCCGCCAACACAGTGAACGCCGAACACGTCCAATGAGTCGTCATAACCCAAAGCGGCCTTCAGTTTCAGCACAGCCAACATACAGATGAAACCGCCGATCAATCCGATGATAAGTGCACCCATTGGGCCGACCCATCCGCAAGCAGGAGTGATTGCAACCAAGCCCGCGATTGCACCTGAAGCAGCACCCAGCATGGTAGGTTTGCCGCGTAACAACCACTCACCAAAAGTCCAAGCCAATACAGCAGCAGCTGTTGCAATGAAAGTATTGATAAACACTTGAGCGGCGAAAGCGTTAGCTTCGAGGTTTGAACCTACGTTGAAACCGAACCAACCCACCCAGAGCAACGCAGCACCGATCATAGTGAAAGGAACATTGTGTGGAGCCAATGATTGATTACCAAAACCTTTACGCTTACCAATCAGCAAACAACCTACCAAACCGGCAATACCCGCATTGATATGAACGACTGTACCACCGGCAAAGTCCAGAGCGCCGTGTTGGAAAAGGAAACCTGCACCCGCTGTAGCAGCAGCACCGGCTTCAGCAGTAGTGTAAGCATCAGGACCCGCCCAGAACCACACCATGTGTGCAATTGGCAAGTAAGCGAAAGTGAACCACAAGACCATGAACAACAGCACTGCAGAAAACTTCATGCGCTCGGCAAAAGCACCCACTATCAAACAAGGTGTCAATGCAGCGAAAGTCATCTGGAATGCAGCATAAAGATACTCAGGAATATAAATGCCTTTGCTGAAAGTAGCAGCAGCTGTGAGGTTGCCTGCATCATCCAACATGCCTTTTAAAAACAGGCGATCAAAACCACCTATAAATTCTCCCAAGCTACCGCCTGCAGTAAAGGCCAGCGAGTAACCGTAAATCGCCCACAAAATACTGATCAAACAGAAAGTGACAAATATTTGCATGCCCAACGACAAAACGTTTTTGGCGCGAACCATACCGCCGTAGAAGAGTGCCAGACCTGGCAAAACCATAAACAAAACCAGCAGAGTACTGGTCATCATCCAGGCTATATCACCCTTTTCAAAACTGGGTGCGGCTGGTGCGGCGGCGGCTTCAGCAGCTTCCTGCGCAAAAAGGTGTCCAGAGGCCAGAGATAAAGCTGCCAGCGTTGCTAGCGGGGCGATTTTGGCGCCCATTGAGATCAATTTTTTCACGGGATGACTCCTAAGGTGATTAATCAACTGCTACTAATAGATTTCGTTATTGTTAAAGTGCCTGATCGCCGGTATCACCCGTACGAATCCGCACCACCTGTTCCAATCCAGACACAAAAATCTTTCCATCACCGATTTTGCCGCTGTTGGCTGCTTTGGTAATTGCTTCAACTACCTTATCCACCTCAGCGTCAGAGACTGCAATTTCAACTTTTGTTTTTGGTAAAAAATCAACGACATACTCTGCCCCCCGGTACAATTCAGAGTGGCCTTTTTGACGACCGAAGCCTTTAACCTCAGTGACCGTCATACCGTTGATCCCAATCTCAGACAGGGCTTCACGCACCACATCCAACTTAAAGGGTTTAATAATCGCTGTTACCAATTTCATTGGCTTCTCCTGAAAAAATCACCACATAAAAAAATGTGGAATATCGAAAACTCCAGAATTCAAACATCACTTAATAAAAATAAAGACGTCTAAATCCTCGAACTATTTGCCCGGGGAAAATTGCACAAGGCAGGCCAATATAAAAAAAACATTTAGAAACATATGGTTAGGTATTTTTAAAGCGATTGGATTGACGTTATACCCCTGACAAAAGAAAAGTGAGCACCAATTGAGAGCGCACAGCAAAACCATCGGCACCACAATGATGCAAACAGAGGCTTTTATGTGCTGCGCAAGAAAAATACCGGGGTTATTACCGCAAATTTTGCACTTTTGCAGGGAAAATCAATTCAGGAAATTCCAATCAACAGCTGATATAGTCAGCAGCAACGACTCACAAAGTGACATTTTTTCAGAGAAAAGATCATGATTTCCCCAATTAAAGAATTATTGGAACAAGTGCAGCAGCATTTTCCCAAAGAAGAATTTATCTCTCGTCAGGATTTGAAACGCCTGATTGAATCCGCTGCTTCACGGTTGGATCTGGTCACCCGCGATCAATTCGATGCACAAACAGCGGTATTGCAAAGAACTCGGGAAAAGTTGGAAGCTCTGGAAGCAAAATTAGCGGAAATGGAAAAAAGTCGTTCTTAGGATACAGGATCGGCAATGCGTCCTCCGTAATTGGCAATTCAAACCCGCTCAGGTATAGTTCGCGCCACTGGATGTTTCACTCATTTACAAGGATGCAAATATGTCACTCGCTATTGTTTATTCCCGCGCAAAACTCGGTATCGAAGCTCCACTGGTTACAGTTGAAGTTCATCTCTCAAATGGTCTGCCTGCTTTATCCATAGTCGGATTACCCGAAGCCGCCGTGAAAGAAAGCAAAGATCGCGTTCGCAGTGCGATTTTAAATTCCTATCTCGAATTTCCTGCACGACGCATCACCGTTAACCTCGCACCTGCAGATTTACCCAAAGAAGGTGGGCGTTATGATTTGGCAATTGCTTTGGGAATTTTGGCAGCATCAGGACAAATTCCTCTTGAAAGCTTACAAGAAACTGAATTTTTAGGTGAGCTGGCACTGTCGGGAGAATTGCGCGCAGTCAATGCTGCACTGCCTGCATCACTTGCCGCATGCGATGCAAACCGCGCGTTAATTATCAGTCGAAATAATGCAGCTGAGGCAGCGATGGGGAGTCAAACCCGCGTTTATGCAGCGGATTCTTTATTGCAAGTCTGTGCGCATTTACACGGCCGCGAATTTTTACACCAACAAATTCCTACCAAACCTGTTGCACAGGAAGGCGGATTGGATATTGCTGATGTAAAAGGCCAATCACACGCAAAACGTGCGCTGGAAATTTGCGCATCGGGCGGACACAATCTTTTACTTTACGGGCCACCAGGTACAGGAAAAACCATGCTGGCCAGCCGATTGGCCGGATTACTTCCCGTATTAACTGAAAGAGAAATGCTGGATGTTGCGGCAATTTATTCTGTTGCATCTGCAGACAGTCAACTTGCATTGGGTCAGCGCCCATTTCGAGCACCTCATCATACAAGTTCTGCTGCTGCATTAGTCGGCGGCGGATCAAATCCAAAACCCGGTGAAATTTCTCTCGCACATTCAGGCGTTTTGTTTTTGGATGAACTTCCAGAATTTCAACGAAAAGTATTGGAAGTGTTGCGCGAACCTTTGGAAAACGGTGAAGTGCGAATTTCACGTGCACGTGCACAAGCGTGTTATCCCGCAAAATTTCAATTGATCGCTGCGATGAATCCCTGCCCTTGTGGTTATCACGGCAGTGATAACAGTCGGTGTCGATGTACATCTGAACAAATTCGTCGTTATCGCGACCGATTATCGGGGCCATTGCTGGACAGAATCGACATGCATGTTCCAGTGCGTGCATTAAAACAAGGCGAGCTACTGACCAAACAACTGCAAAACGAACCCAGTGCAATTATTCGCGAACGCGTTAAAAAAGTGAGACACATTCAACTGCAACGCCAGGGTAAAATCAATCATCAACTCAACGCATCCGAACTGGAAACCTATTGCGCAATCAGCGCGCAGGATTCACAATTTTTAGAACAGGCCATTGAAAAATTAGGGCTATCAACACGCGCATTACACAGAGTATTAAAACTTTCCCGTACGCTGGCTGACATGGCAGACAAAGAACAAATTACATTAACAGAAATTTCTGAAGCATTGAGTTACAGAACATTGGATAGACAGGCAAGCACCTCGGCGTGAATCAGTTAGCGTGCAGAAAATTGATTGAACAAGCGATTTGCATTAAACAACTGAATCACAGAGGTAATGACGCACTTACCCGAGAAACATCGGTATCCTTGCTCATAGAATAGATGTCACACACAGCGGATATTTCAACGGCCTCTGAAAATAAATGCCCTTGCATTTGATCGCACCCGAGGCCGATCAACCATTCAAGTTGATCCTGAGTTTCAACACCTTCAATAACCAATTGCTTGCCCAAATGCTGGGCAAATGCAATAGTCGCCGCAACCAGACGGCGATCAACCACACTACGATTTAACTCAATCAAATAATTCAAATCAATTTTAACGCTGCTCATAGGCAAACGTTGTAAATGCAATAAAGATGAGTGGCCCGAGCCAAAATCATCCAGTAAAAAATTAACGCCGAAATAAGCCAATGGCTTCATGCAAAGTGTAATCAGGTCAAGATTTTCAGAAAACGCCGTTTCCGTAATTTCAAATTCAATATCACCCGGATTAACAGCAAATTCATTAAAAATACTGGCGACATGGTGCACCAGATTTTCATCGCGAAATTGTTTAAGCGATAAATTAATCGCCATCATGACCTGATAGCCCGCCACAGATTGCAAATGCTTCAGATCATGACACGCCTGTCGAATCACCCAGTAACCAATTGCAGTAATAACACCCGTTTCTTCGGCTGTCGCAATAAATTCACTGGCGTTAATTAAACCTGTACCTGGTTTATTCCAACGTAACAAGGCTTCTACTGCCACCAATTTACCTGTAGACGCATCGATTCGCGGCTGGTAATGCAAAATAAATTGTTGTTTTTTTAATGCCAAACGCAAATCCGCTTCCATTCGCAATTGTCGTTTGACATCTTTATTCATGGACTCCGTAAAAAATTGATAATTACTGTCTGAATCCTGTTTGGCTTTATACATCGCCATATCTGCATGTTTAAATAAACTTTCTGCATCGCGACCGGCTTGTGGATAAATGGCAATACCGATACTGCAACCAACAACCACTTCATATCCCTTGATGATGGTTGGCTGTGATATAGCCTGAATCACTTTTTCTGCGATCAAGGCAACGTCACGATTGTTATCGGTATTCTGTAATAATAAGGTAAATTCATCACCCCCCATGCGGGCGACGGAATCACTTCGACGCAAACAATTATTCAATCGTTGGGCACAGACCTTAATAATTTCATCACCGGCATCGTGACCAAAATTATCGTTAACCTGTTTGAATCCATTTAAATCAATAAACATCAAACAAAAATTAGTGTTGTCACGCTCAGCTAACAAAATAGCGTGCTCGAGTCGATCTCGAAAAAGAATACGATTGGGAATATCCGTTAACGAATCGTAATGCGCCAGACGTGCAAGATGCTGCTCCATTGTTTTGCGTTCAATGGCATAACGCAGGGTTCGTTCCAGCAACGGAGCATCAATTTGATCTTTTATTAAATAATCAGCTGCACCTACACGAATGGCATCTTCTGCTACCTGTTTTTCTATTTCATCCGTCATTATGACAATCGGTGTTTTGCAAGCCTGTATGCGTGTAACATTTAATAAATCGCGCGCCGAATCTTGCCCCCAATAATAATCGACCAATGCCACATCAAACTCATCAGATAATAAAAGTGGCAGGGCTTTCACCAAAGAATGACACCAGACCAAATCGTAATCCACATGACGAATATGCGACAACAATTCGGCAACCAACAGATACTCGCCCTGTTCCGGGTCGATGAAAAGCACTCGAACATTTTCACTCAAGGAAATTATTTCCCCTTACAGATTTGAAAAAAAATCAGTTTAGTGGAAGTCACGTTTTTTTAAATCCTTATTTGATCCTTGTTGTTATATCAATTGGGCGCATTAAAAATCCAAACACCGCTCATGAGTTATAGCCTAGTCTGATCAACCATCAAGCCAAACAGTAAAAAAATCACTTAGATTTTTAAACCCGGACTGCTAGAATCGCCGCCCACCGTAACCACAGGGTTTGCTTGTGACTCAGCTCAATTCCCGTCAACGCCAAGCCATGCTTTATATTGATGGCCCTTGCCTGGTTCTGGCGGGTGCGGGCAGTGGCAAAACCAGTGTAATCACACGCAAAATTGCCTATCTCATCAAAGAGTGCAACATACCCGCACGCCATATTGCCGCCCTGACTTTTACCAATAAAGCAGCTCGCGAAATGAAGGAACGCGTCGGTCATCTTTTGCGTGGTGATGCCAGCAAGGGTTTGACTGTATCCACCTTTCACAATCTGGGTTTGAATATTATTCGGCGTGAACATAAACACTTGGGATTTAAGCCCGGCTTTTCCATTTTTGATGCCGAAGATGCGCGCAGCTTGTTAAAAGAATTACTGTTTCGCGAAGGCGATCAGGATTCGGATTTACTCAATCAGGTACAACAACAAATCTCCCAATGGAAGAATGATTTGGTGTTGCCACATCAAGCAGAATCGTTTGCCAAATCGGAAGGCGAACAAAAAATTGCGATTATTTATAAAGCTTATGCGCAAGCGCTGAAAGCGTACAACGCAGTTGATTTTGATGATTTGATTTTAATTCCAGTGCAACTTTTTCAAACCCATGCGGATATTTTATTGCACTGGCAAAAGAAAATTCGCTATCTGTTAGTGGATGAATATCAAGACACCAACTCCAGCCAATATTTATTGGTTAAATTACTAGTTGGTGTACGTGGTGCATTAACAGTGGTTGGCGATGATGACCAATCAATTTACGCCTGGCGCGGCGCACGCCCGGAAAACATGTCATTACTGAAACAGGATTATCCGCAACTGGAAGTGATCAAACTCGAACAAAACTATCGCTCAACCAGTCGCATATTGCGCGCCGCCAACCAATTAATCGCCAACAATCCACATGAATTTAATAAAGCACTCTGGAGCGAGATGGGTCTGGGTGATCCGCTGCGTTTAATTCGCTGTCCCAATGAAGATGCCGAAGCCGAGCGGGTCGCCACCGAAATACTCACACAAAAATTACGATTCAATTACCAATTCCGTGATTTTGCGATTTTGTATCGCGGCAATCACCAATCGCGTTTATTGGAAATGAAATTGCAGCAACACCAAATCAGTTACAAATTAAGTGGCGGCTCATCATTTTTTTCCAAAACGGAAATCAAAGATGTAATGGCTTATTTGCGTTTATTAATCAACCCCGATGATGACAACGCTTTTTTGCGTATCATCAACACTCCTCGCCGACAAATCGGCACCAGCACGCTCGAAGCACTGGGCCAATATGCCGGTGAGCGACACCTGAGTTTATTCAGTGCGGTCAGCGAATTGGGTTTGCAATCGCGCATACCGGAAAAAAACTACGAACGATTATCGGGTTTTGTGCGCTGGATTGAGCGCGTTACCCGTTTATGTTTTGAAAGTGATGCCATTGCTGCAATTCGCGAAATGATTAATGACATGGATTACGAGGGTTGGCTGCACCAAAATTCCAGCAGCAGCAAAGCGGCCGAAAAACGCATGGAGAATGTGAATTACCTGATCGAGTCACTCGCCAAAACATTACAACGACAAGAAGATCAAGACGATGATCCATCAATTGAATCCGCTATTGGTAAATTGGTTCTGCGCGATTTATTGGAACAACAAGCCGAAGAAGACAACACCGACGCCGTGCAATTAATGACATTACA
Organism: uncultured Cellvibrio sp.; assembly: GCA_946482345.1. The sequence goes on along the minus strand of CAMLRJ010000027.1, from coordinate 5,110 downwards.
CGCATCAAAAGGATTGGAATTTCCGCATGTATTTTTAGTCGGCATGGAAGAAGATTTACTTCCACACCGCAACAGCATAGACGACAACAATATCGAAGAAGAAAGAAGACTCGCCTACGTCGGCATCACCCGCGCGCAACGCACCCTCAGCATGACCTTCGCCGCCAAACGTAAACAATACGGCGAAATCATCGACACCACCCCCAGCCGTTTTCTGGATGAATTACCGCAAGATGATATTGAACGCGAAGGTTTCGGTGAATTGACACCAGAAAAAAATCAGGCAAAAGGCAGCGAAACAATTACCAATTTGTTGAGTATGTTTGATTGAGGGACGTTATACATAACCCTCTTTTCGTCTTGATTCCCAACATGCAATGCTACTCATAGTCTGTAGACCTATAGTCATCCAACAATACAATCCCGTCATGACTACATACACACCACAAGAAACCGAGCTGCTGATAGCTTTTGGATTACGCCTAAAAAGCCAAAGACTAAAAAAGCAACTTTCACAGGAAGAGCTTGCTGCAATTACTGAATTGCACAGGACATATATTGGCTCGGCAGAACGCGGAGAACGGAATGTTTCCATGTTGAATTTATACAAAATTTCTTCTGCGCTTGAAATTGATGTTGATGTACTGTTAATGGATAAAAAATGAATACAAAACAATTTGATGACGCGCGCGCACTATTGTTAAGTGATGGATGTAAAGTCTTGCTTCAACTCGAAAAAGATATTACTGAAATATTAATTCAAAAGATTTTTTCAATTTCAACACAAATAAAAGCAGACTTTGACAAAGCCGCTGAACTCAAACCGTTTTGGGAAAAATATGCCCCTATACAACGCGGCCACAAACCACGTGGCGAGGCCTTCCCATGGGGAGAAGTTGGCGAAAAAGTGGTTGAAGGGCATTTATATTCATTAATAGCAAATACGTTTGAATCTGTGCGTTTTTTAGGTGTGCCCTATGGCCATGACATTAGATTCATGACTAACAATGCATTCATACACATAGACGCTAAATCAACCGGACCAACAGACAACACCGACGAAGTAGTTTGCAGCCCAAACCAGGTGACCGGAAATGGAAAATTGGATAGCGAAGGAAAAGTATATAACGATGTAACCTTGATGAAAGGGCCGCAGGTCACGCGAGAGTTTCAACCAGAGCTGACCCCTTTTTATATTGTTGATGGCCGCATTATTCCAACTCTCACCTTTTACATAAAAGTTGTCTATTCCGTTAAATCCCTCGGCGAACAACCACTTGAATATCTGGAGTTAATTAGTGTTCCAAATGGCTTGGCATTATTCGATGGACCAAACCTGAACAAGAAAGTTGAAGGATTACTCACACCAGGAAAAGACGAAGTGAAAGTTGCGCGAAAACGCACTCGCATAAAGCTGGGGCCTCTGGCAAAACTGGATAACTGGCGCTGCCAAAAAATTAAATTCGACAAAAGCAGTCCCTACATTGAGCCAAGAATTAAATAATCATTCTTATTTGTTGTTGCTCTTGCTCAATTCGTCGCCTGGCTAAATCAACGTAATCCTTTTCTTTCTCTATACCGATGTAATGTCGATCATTATTAATCGCCGCAATAGCCGTGGTTCCACTTCCCATGAAGGGGTCAAACACCAAATCCCCTTTCTCGCTAAGCAGGCGAACGACTCTATCAGCCAGCCCTAACGGAAATTGAGCTTCGTGGTTTTTATTGGAACGAACCGAACGTATATGCCAGATGCCGCGACTTCCCCACTCCGACCACTCTTTCGCATTTAACCTGTTACGATCAATAACTGTCTCACCGGGCTTCCAAAAAAAATAGAGATGTTCAAACTCGCTTACAGCTCTATAAGAACTTGAGTGCCACTGTGAATTTTGCCAGGTTGGATCTTTGGCCCAAATCCTGCGATCGTAAAGATAAAGCCCGCAATCATAAGCATATCGCTCAAGGTAGTGGCCAACCAGACAAACCCTGGTTTGTGTGTTGTATTTACCACCGCGAATATTATTCCCGTTTAACCGACGATCAATTGTTTGCTCACTGCAACCCAGCAACTCTGCCAATTTATTTCTGTTGTAATCGGGGTATTTTTTCTTTGCCGCTAAAACATCTTCTTTGGTAATGGGGGATCTTAGTTTGGATGTATTAGGCGCTTGAATCCTGGGAATATGGGGGTCTGGAAACGCAAGAATATCGTCAATATTAATAACCAAAAAGCCACCGGGTTTTAAAGCAGACACATGCCCTTCGATTGTCGATTTAAGTAAATTTTGCCATGAATCAAATGTCGCATCTTTCTCATAACTTTTACCAACAAAGTAAGGGGGCGACCAAAAACTTAACGCAACAGAATCCGGCTTTATTTTTTTTATGAGCTCAGCCGCATCTCCTTGATGAATTTCATTAATGGATAAGTAACTTTTTTTTTGCCTGGACACTGCGCACTCCGTGAGAACCGTAACCGCCGGTATGATACTTAAAGTATTCATTTGCGGCAAGCATGATAATTCTAATCAAGTGCATCAAAACTCCCGCTCCACCCCCAATGTCCACTCACGACCGCGATTGGGAATGCCATCCCTGATACCTGTGCCCTGGGCAGGATTGGAATAGTCTTTATCGAAAAGATTTTTTATTGCCAGACTCATGTTGATGGAATTGTTGAATTGATAACGGAGTTTGCTGTTGGCAACCCAGTGGGAATCCAGAGCGACTTGTTGGGTTTGGGTGAGCATGTAACGGCGTTCGGCTTGATAGTTGGCTGACAGATTCCAATTCCATTTATTTTGATTGAAATTCAACATCAATATTCCCAGATCATCGGCTTCGCGAAAGGCGGTATCCGGCAGGTCTTTCATGTGGGTGTAATTCACACGCAATAACCATTGCGATGTCGCTTGCCAGTCAAACCTTAAACCGCAACCATAATTACTATCATCCGAATCATTCAGATAGGTTCTGGTAGTGCCTATCATCCCGCCAACTATAGGGTTCTCATAGCGGTTGTGATAAATCGTGGCTGACATGGACATGTTGTTCCAATTACCCAGCCACAGAAGCTCCAGAGTTTTGACAATTTCATTGTCCAGATCAGGATTACCCACTACCACCGGATTATTCAGCAAACCTGTCTCTGCCATGCTGGGCGCGCGGAACGCCTCACCGTAAAGTAATTTCAGCGTTTGCTTGTCGTCCAGCTGATGCACCAGTGCAATGCGTGGGCTGACATGTTCACCTATGGATTGGTAATAGTCATAACGGGCACCGAGAGTGAGGCGGGTTGCATCGGTCAAACTGTGCAGGAATTGGCTGTAAATACCGGTTGTTTTCCTTGAAGCTTCAGTGCCCACTTTGAAGGATTGATCAAAATCACCGTAATAGGCTATGGGGTAATCGCGCAATGCCAACTGACCCAAATCATAATTGGTGTCTGCTTTGGCATCGGTCTCACGCTCATATCGCCACTCCAGACCAAATTGCACACTGCTGATGTCACTGAGCGTTAAATCATTCGCCAGCGATGCACCATAAACTTCTCCCGCCAACAATACTTTTGCCAACATGGGCTGGGTACTGGCCGGCTGGCTGATGGTTTGCAGATTGCCTGCAGGCACCAGAACACCATAAAAAAGTTGCGAGGATTTTGAATAACCCAGCGAAAATGTGGAGTTCCAATTTTCAGCAGGTTTTAACCCCTGTTCTATTTGCAGATTTTTGTAGCGGGTAATGTATTGATTGAAATCATTATTGACTTTTTCCAGGGTGTAAAAATTTTCGCCTTGTTGTTTTGAATTAAATAATTTTACTTTGGTGTTTTCATAGGCGAGCTCAAGATCCAGCAGAACATCCTGACGCGGATCATCGGTTGTGGGTTGCGCAACAGAAGCCAGACGATAATCCTGCCCTTTATCCTTATAGGCATGGGCATAAAGATCCAATTTCAGATTGCCTAATGGCTGCGAGATATTCATATCTGCTTTACGCCGTTCGTCACTGCCCGCCGCAATAGCAAAACGCTGCTGGTTACGACGGCTGACAATGTTGATCACACCGGTAAATGCACCCGAGCCATAAATAGCCGAACCCGGCCCACGAATAATTTCAATACGCTCGATATTCGATAATGGGAAAAGGCTCACCGCACTATCCGCCCCACTGGAACGGGGATCAGAAAATACGCGACCATCAACCACCAATAATATTTCCCGGGCACGAACACCCAAACGGCGACCACGCGCACTGTAGGTGTAATTTATCGGGCTATCGGCACCGCGTGTGGTTTGGAAACCGGGTACCAGATTAATTAATTCATGCAGGTAATCCAGCCCCAGAGCATCCAGTTGTTGCCTGGTAAATACGGTCACTGATGAAGGTACTGTTTTGAGAGATTCATCGCGCAGAGTGGAACCCTTCACTGTCAGCGTCAATAATTCTTCCAAATCCATTTCCAGATAATCATCAGCATGGGAAGCGATTGGCAATAAACTCAACAGCCAGGCAGCGATGTGGCGAGACTGTCGATTAACTAGCATATTGCACCATTCTGCAAACACATAAATGAGTTCGAATTTTGCAAATTTGTATCCTTGCCGTAGTGATTGATGATGTAAAAATGGAACTCAACCTGATTTCAGGAAAGCCAATTAACATCAAGCCTAGATCATTTATGGCAGGTTGGTATTTCGCAAACCTTTTGATTCAGTATCAAAATGATGACCGGGTTTATTTATACGACAACGGACAAACTGATAGGGGAAAAAAGTAGATTCTTCTTAAATAATTTGCATCGGGTTCAAAAAAAACGGCGCACAAGGCGCCGTCATTCATTCAGGGATCTTATTTGGCCATGTAATCCACAGCACCTTTGATCTCATCATCACTACAAGCAGAACACATGCCTTTTGCAGGCATACTGTTGAAACCCTCAATGGCATGCTTATAAAGTGTATCTTTACCTTTCGCCACTCGCGGAGCCCAATCAGCCGCATTACCCAATTTGGGGGCATTCAACACACCAGCGGTATGACAGGTTGTACAAAAGCTCTCAAAAACCTCTTTGCCTGTCTTGGGGCCCGAGGCAACTGCAACCGGA
>CAMLRJ010000026.1 GCA_946482345.1 uncultured Cellvibrio sp. | reverse complement strand
GATGCTGCCGAAACAGCGGCTTTGCTTGAAGCGACTTTGTGGAAAGTATTTTTTCTGTTGGTAATAGTGACCGGTATTGTCAGTTGGTTGTTTGTGTTGGCACATGAAAGCCGCTTGGTCGCTCAGGAAGAATCACAAAGGCAAACCCGTTTGTTGATGGAAGAAATTGAAGCGCATGATCGCACTGATCAAGCTTTGCAAAAAGCCAAAGAAGAAGCGGAGTCAGCCAATCAAGCCAAGAGTCGATATCTCACCGGTATTAGCCATGAATTGCGTTCACCACTCAATGCAATTTTAGGTTATGCACAACTTTTGGAAAAAGACCAGGATATTCCCGCGCATAGACGTGAAGCCCTGAGTGTTATTCGTCACAGTGGTGAACATTTGGCTGATTTAATTGAAGGCTTGTTGGATATTTCCAAAATTGAAGTCGGGCGATTGGATTTGCATCAGGATCAGGTTCGCATCGCATTATTATTGGAACAATTGGTGAATATGTTTCGTTTGCAAGCTGAAGCAAAAGGTTTAATGTTTATTTATGAATGCAAGGATTTTTTACCGGAATTTGTGCGAACCGATGAAAAACGTTTGCGGCAAATATTAATTAATCTTTTATCCAATGCTATTAAATATACCAGCAAAGGTAATGTGACTTTCAGTGTTCGTTATCGCAATCAGGTGGCTGAATTTGTGGTGAGTGATACGGGCGAAGGTATAGCACCGGAAAATCTGGAAAGAATTTTCAGACCCTTTGAAAGAGTCAGGCGTCCAGGTTCTATCACCACGGGTACTGGTTTGGGATTAACCATTACACGATTACTGACAGAGATAATGGGCGGTGATATCAGCGTTAATAGTCGGCTTGATCAAGGCAGTCAATTTAAAATCAGTTTGATGTTGGCGGCGATTACACAAACACAAAATCAATCTATGACCTTGGTACAACAACCTATATTGGGGTATCAGGAATCGATAAAACGTTTGATGGTTGTTGATGATGATGCGTCTCACAGGCAGCTTATGAAAGCCATGTTGTTACCCATGGGGTTTGATGTTGTGGATATTGAAAACCCGCAGCGGGTTTTGCCGCAATTGTTAGCAGAAAGTGAAAAAGGATTGGCGATTGATTTATTTATGTTGGATGTATCAATGCCTGAAATGAACGGATGGGAATTGGTAAAACAATTACGTGAAGCGGGATATTTTCAACCTGTGATGATGGTATCTGCAGATGCCAGTGAAGGCCGTAATTCACTGGAACCTTTAGCAACTGAAACTCCTCCTTTGCATCAGGCCTATCTGATCAAACCGGTAAGGTTGCAATTATTATTGGATCACCTGGGGCGACTGTTAAATTTAACCTGGAAGTATGAAAATTTACTTGCACCTGAATTAATGACCGAAAAAATAATTGCTACTGATAAAAAAGGTGAGATTACTGACAAGGATTTGGATGAAATAGCGCGGCTTGCCGCAATAGGCCATAAAAAAGGTTTGGTTAACAAAATAGAGCAATTAAAAAACATGGCTATTTATGATGATGCACAAAATTTTTTTTTTGAAAAGATAATCAAGTGTGCAAATAATTTTCAATTTGAAGCCATTCTCAGTGAAATTGATGACTACAGTGCGATCACAGACAAGCCTTAGAGCTGGAGATAGTAAATGATGAGCAGTAATAATGTTGTATTGGTAGTGGATGACTCCATCGATACTATTCATATGTTGAATGATGTACTGGAGAATGAAAAATTTACGGTATTGGTTGCACTTGAAGGTGCACAAGCCTTGACCATTACCCAAAACATGCGCCCTGATATTATTTTGCTGGATGCCATAATGCCGAATATGGATGGTTTCGAAACTTGTAAGCGTTTGAAACAAAATCCACAACTTGCAGATGTGCCCATTATTTTTATGACGGGTTTGAGTGATTCCGAACATATCGTAAAAGGTTTGGGTGCAGGCGGTGTGGATTATGTCACCAAGCCAATTAAAATCGATGAATTATTGGCGCGTATGCGCGTCCATCTTGCCAATGCGCATATGACACAAACTGCACGCGCAGCTTTAGATACAGCAGGCCATTATTTATTAACTCTGGATGCAACCGGCCAATTACGTTGGGCAACTCCTCAAGCTTATTCGTTACTGGCAAAAGCAGAAGCGACATTGGACAGCACCAGATTACAAGAAAAAATCACGCAACAATTACGCGACTGGTTAAGCCATAAACCGGAATCCGGTCGGCAATTAACCATCTCCAGTTTAAAAATTCCCTTGTGTGTGGAAATAGTAAATTTGCAAGGCACAGAATATTTATTGCGATTAAGTTCAGCACATCAAGTTGAAGAAGACATGCAAATTCTCAAACAACATTTTGCCGTAACAGGCCGCGAGGCAGATGTACTATTGTGGATAGCCAAAGGCAAAACCAATCGCGAAATTGCACAAATTCTCGATATGAGTCCAAGAACAGTTAATAAACATCTGGAACAAATTTTTCGTAAGTTAGGTGTGGAGAATAGAACATCGGCGGCAGCGACTACCTTAAAGTGTCTTTCTAAGAATTAAACTTAGTCTTTTCACGAATAACTATTTTTCAGTACAGGGCCAAGGTTATTTATAGCGTCCTTCCCTGCGAAGGCAGGAATCTATAGATCAACGAGGTTCAGGGGCAGTGGATCACTACCTTCGCAGGGATGACAAGCTCGTAGGGTGGGCAAATTGCCCACCACTAAATTATCGATGATGTTTTATTTTTTGTTTTTCACATCAACCCGTTCATAGACAGTCTCCCCAAAAAATGTTTCCACTTTTGCACGGGTTCCTTCGAAGGTGATATTTAAAAATCTGCCAGGGTGGTAAAAAGCATTTTCTGATTTGGCCAGTAAAGTAGTTTTCTCTTCGTCGGTTGAGATAATTAATCCTTGTGGGGCTGCTTGAATAACCAGTTCATCCGGATTTTCACCAACAGATTTATATTTCCCAACAAACTGGTTTAATTTTTCTGTTGTAAGTGATAATTGCGGTCTTTCAAAAATATGCTGATATCCCGCTGCATATCCCGGTACGTTCATACCAGAATGTCCGTATCCTGCAAGATGATCCAGCTTTAATTGGAATCCGGCGAATTTTGCTTGTTTGAGTTTTTCAGCATATGCAAGAACTGAGGGAGCTACAGCATCGCCTGCGCCTATGCCAATATATAAACGCTTTCCTGCCAATGCGTTTGAGCCAGACAAAGATTTGATCTGTTTGTCGAATACATCGCTTGCTGTGTTGTAATCACCTGCGATTGCAATTGCACCGTCGAATATATTGGGTTGTTCCAATAATGCGAAAGTGACAAATGTTGCGCCCCATGAACCTCCCAATAAAAATTCCTGGCCATTCAAACGAAACCGATTATTGAGTTCAGGAATAATTTCTTTTGCGAGTACATCGACAAACTTTTTTGCATGGCCGCTACCAGCGAAACTGCCCATAGGTGCGGGTAATAAATCGCGGGCGCGAGTGGCATGTATATTTCCTTTTACATCGGCCCAATCAATACCAATGATAATAGTTTCCGGCATTTGGCCATCGAAATAAATATTGTTGAAAACGCTGGCGGCTAATGGAAAGTCCCATTGCCCATCAACCTTAATGATGACGGGATATTGTTTGGATGGATTATTTTGGTAACTACCGGGTAAACGCGCCTGAATTCGGTAATTTTGTTTGTTGGTTTGCGAAAAAATCGTGAATATCCGGCTCGAATCCAAAACAACAGGCGTTACTTGCCCAGGTTGTGCATTGCCTGACGCACAAACTGTGCAGAAGGTGATCAGCATAACAATGCGCAGCACGAAAATTTTTGAAGAGTGCAGCACGAAAATTTTTGAAGAGTAGAACATGTGAATCGGTTCCTTGGGTTATTCATGGGGAACCGATTCTATATGGCGTGCAGTGCCAGGTCTATGGTTTGAAAATTAATGGATTCAACTCTGATTTTTTTTATAGAGGGTTTTAAATGTTTTGGGCGTGCAGTGATATTCGTTTTTGAACAGTTTGTTGAAATAGGAAATATTGTTGTAGCCAACGGAATAGGCTATTTCAGATACGTTGGCTTCTTCGATTTCCGAGAGTAACCGGGCAGCTTCTGTCAGGCGCATTTTATTCAGATAAGCCGTGAAGGTAAGGCCAAGTTCGTCTTTGAGTATTTCATTAATTTTTGATCGATTGCTGCCCAATGCCGCCGCTGTCGATTCCAGGCTTAATTCCGGGTTGGCGTATTCAGTGGCAATAAAATGCAACAGAGCAATTTTGGTTTTATCCCGTTGCGGTTCAATCGATAATTTTTTGTAGGCGATTAATTGTTGATCCTGAATCAATTTATCCTGCAGTTGCAGTGTAAGAACCTTTAAATATTGTCGAAACGCCATCATCAAAAATATTCCCCAAACTAACAGGCTGAAGGCGCCTGCTGCATAAAGGTAGCGATAATCTTTCCCCAACAATTTCACATCGGTCAATCTGACATGGGAAAGCTGATTCAAAGGGCTTTGCGATGAATTTGCCCAGGCAAAGCCCATGGTTTTATCAAGCGGGTAACCTGTATCGCTTAAATCAACAGAGTATTGGTTTAACCACCAGTGAGGTGTATCCAAATCATCAAATGGGATGGTGACAGTGTTCCACTTTGAATCGCAGGAAAAAGCCGTTCTTGAAAAACGACGACTGGGCATGTCCCTCAGGTCAGTCACTTTTTCATCAAAACTGAATAATACCAACAGCAACGTATTTTTCGGATCGCAAATGACTTTGAATGAAATACTGTTGAATCGAGTCAGGTCGAGCATTTTGTATCCATTTGAGCCGATGAAATACATGGAGTAATGCGTATAGGGAGAGGGTTGGTTTGGATCCAGAACGAATTCATATTCCACTACACCGGTTTCATTTTTGAGCGAAAGACTTGTTTTGCTGATTGGTGTTTGCGGTTCCGTTGAGTTTTTCCAGAGGAAATCAGCGTCACGTCCCGGGAAGAGAGACACGTCTAATTCGGATTTGATCAGGCCGGTATAAACAGTAACCAAAGTGAGCAGTACCAACGCCAAAAATGTGATGGTGGTATTTCGGAAAAATTTCAGCATGTATGACGCAGCCTGATTGATAAAAACTTTAATCAGATTGTAAGTAAAAAAATAATACAAATAAGAGTTAAAAAATTATTTTCTGGTTAAAAAACAATCCCGATGCTTTTATTGCAAGAAGTTATGCAATTTTTGTTAGTTTTGTTGCAGGACATCATGGTCTATTTGCTGTTCGGTCACTAAGATTTCTGGCGCATGTATACATGAATACAACGTGTCACCCATGACATGAATACAAGAATAATCAGATCAGGATATAGATATGAATCAGACCCACCGAATTTTTAAATTAAGTGTCTTGAGTCTTGCAATGGCTGCCGTTATCGCCCGTGCAGATGACTCGATTGTTCAGGAAGAGTTGGTCGTTACAGGCTATAAAGGTAGCCTTCAAAGTGCGACCAACGCCAAGCGTGAATCCAATGCATTAATAGAGTCAGTCTTCGCGGAAGATATAGGCAAATTTTCGGATAACAATATTGCCGAAGCCATTAACCGTATGCCGGGTGTACAAATTAATCGTGACCCCTTCGGTGAAGGGGTGAACGTATCGGTACGCGGCCTGGGCACCAGTTTTACCAAAGTATTATTAAATGGTTCGCAAATCGCCGTTGCGACCTCCGGCACTATTGATACCCAAAACCAGAACCGGGAGGTGGATCTCAACCTGTTCCCGTCTGCGCTTTTCTCACGTTTTGATATTCAGAAAACACCTACAGCCAACATGTTGGAGGGTGGTGTGTCGGGCATTGTGAACATTCGTGCCGCCCGACCTTTCGATTACAAAGATGAAGGTTTGCAGGTTAATGTGAATGCGGAAAATGTGTTCACCGAACTTGATTCAACCAGCAGCCCCAAACTTGCAGCTTTGGCCAGTTGGCGCGATGAGACTTTTGGCGTTTTGGTGGGCTTGTCCCATCATCGTAAAGAGTTAATTACCAAGGGATATGAAACTATCGGGTACAGCAACCTGAATACGTCGCACCGCATTTGCGGAACTACACCGGGTTCGGGTCAAACCCTTGCTACAACCGGTGGTTGTAACCCATCAGGCAGCAACAATTGGTTAATGGCTGGTTTGGATCAACGGGCAACACTGGACCCAAACAACACTCCGACTGACACATCCGACGATATAGCCAACCCCAATTTTGGTTATGGCGTGGTGCCTGTGAATGCCGGAGCCGGTTTGGTGGGCGGTGAAATTATCGATCAGGCCTGGCTGTTGAGTCACAACCCCGGCTTAAACATTACGCAGATTTCAGAAGCACTGATGCCGCGATTGGGGCGTCAGGCTTATATGTCAGGGTTGGATGAACGCACTACAGGTCTGGTGACATTTGAATATCGCCCGACCGATGAAATGCGTTTTTATCTGGACGTGATGGCGACCGATAACAAGAAAGATGTTGAGCGTTTGGCCATGACTATGGTGGGTCGTAACGGCAGCATGATTCCATTAGGTATGGAGTTGGACAGCAACAATGTCGTGAAGTCAGGTACTTTTGCCAACGTCCAATTTTTCCAGGAAGCCCGTCCTTATATAGAAGATGCAGACTTTCAGAACTTTAACCCCGGTGCGCATTTTGAGTTCGGCGATTTACATACGCTGGATATTCAAGCCAACCACAGTGAAAGTGATTGGTTCCGCGAAGCGCCCACTGTGATGGTGGCAACCCAGCTTGGCCGTGGCATCTACGTGAATTACACCAACGGCGAAATCCCCAAATTTGAAGTGCTTGATGCCAATGGCAGGGTGGATTTCAACAACCCTGAATTGGGTTGGGGCTGGAATGGCGGACGATTGAATATCGCCAACGAAAAACGCCATACGGAAACGGATGGTGTTCATGCTGACTATCGCTTCGGTGATGACGACAATAACGTGAAATTCGGTCTGGCCTATGATGACTTGAATCGCCATATCGCCGGTTTTGATAACAGTGCTCGCTGGGAAGATATTGCATGTCGCAACGGCTTGGACGCCAACGGCAATAGTCCCGCAACGGGAAGACTGGGTTGTACCGGTTTGCATCCCAACTCGGCCATTCCACAAAGTGAACTGAGTTCCTATTTGTTGCGGGGGCCGGGGTTTATTACGGTTGATTTTGACCGAATCAAACGCGACTCCAATTATTATCAATTGCGCGATTCAGCTCCCGAAGGTGGTGGTTCTTCGACAGGTGCTTCAACGGCACGTATGGATGAAACGACCAAAGGCGGTTACATAGAATTCAATACCAAAACAGACCTGGCCGGGCGCGATCTGCGTGTGAATGTCGGTAGTCGTTATATCGATACTGACCAGGTGATTGCTGGCCCGGTAGTCATTCCGGCACAACCTGCGACAGGTTCTACACCGGCCGTTGCCGAGCAGCGTTTCTATGTTGCCAACCCCGTGAATTACAACTTCCTGTTGCCATCGATGAACATTGCGTTCAATGCAACCGATGATGTGATTTTGCGTTTTGCGGCTTCCCGTACCATGACACGTCCCAATCCAAGTGCCATGTTGCCCGCAACCAACTTCAGCGATCCCTCTGCACAAAATGCCAGTTACGGTAACCCCGGTTTGTCTCCCTATCTTTCAACCAATATCGATTTTGGTGGTGAGTGGTACACAGGGGATGAGGGTTATATAGGCGCGACTTTCTTTGGCAAACAAATGACCGGTTTTACGGTATCCAACACTTTCAGTATTCCCTTCAGTCAGTTGGTGGTTGCGGTAGGCAGTGATGTCACTATTCCATTTGCCACTATTGGTGAAGCACGACAAGCAGCGATCAACGCTCGCGGTGGTCCTGATCTCGCCCCCATTCTGGTTTCCCAACAAGTCAATGCTCCGGGCAATCTTGAAATTGAAGGTGCCGAACTGACCTGGGTACAACCTTTGGACATGTTGCTGGAAGGTTTGGGTTTTAACGCCAACTACACACACATTCATCAACGAGGTGAGGGCGCCGGTGCACCAGCCAAAGCCATTGGTGTATCTCCCGAAACTTATAACTTTACTGCTTACTGGGAAAATTACGGAGCATCGGTTCGCTTGAGTTATGTCTGGAATGATCAACAGGTTTCATCCGGCCCAAACCAAAATGGTGTTCTGGGTGCAGAGTTAAAAACGGATGAGCGTGGCCAGTTGGATTTGTCCGCCAGTTATGACTTCGACGATATGCCGGGCGAACCACAAGTCAGTTTGAGTATTACCAACATCACTGACGAACCCATCAGAATGACATTCGCACATGACTCAGCGACATACAGTATTTTCAAAACCGGTTATATCGCGACACTGGGTGTCAAAGCTTCTTTCTAGTGTGTTGAACCCCCTTGGCCGGGTTCTTTGCCCCTGTTTACAGGGGCTTTTTTTTCTTCAATAAAAAGCACTCTGGTCTGTCCTTTATCCACAGGAATTCACAATGAAAAAATTTTTTCTCTTTGCCTGCTTCATGATAGCCAGTTGTATAACCAATACAGCTTTGGCTTGTAATGCTCCTGCATCGCATTGCAGCAATAAAAATGAAGCGAGTTTTGCGTTGATTGAAAATTCACGTCCAGCGCGAATTATTGTTGAAAAAACCAATGATGTTGCGGTGCAGCGTGCTGCAAAAAGTTTTGCTGGGGATTTAAAACGAGTCAGTGGTCGTGCTGCAAGTTTGAAGCATGACAAAAAAAATATCGGTAAATCGGCTGTCATCATAGGCGTGTATGGACAAAGCCCCTTGATTGACGAATTAATCGATCAAGGCAAACTGGATGTCAGCGAAATAAAAAATCAGTGGGAAGCATTCAAAATTGCCGTGATTAAAAACCCCTGGCCAACAGTGGATCAGGTGTTAGTGATTGTTGGTTCAGACAGGCGAGGCGCAATCTTCGGTGCTTATGACATTTCTGAAAAAATCGGTGTGTCCCCCTGGTATTGGTTTGCTGATGTTCCGGTGCAACATAAAAAAAATATCTACATCAGTGCAGGCAGCCGCAGCGAAAAACCGGGCATTCGTTACAGAGGTATTTTTATTAACGATGAAGATCCGGCATTGAGTGGCTGGGCGTTAAAAAAATTTGGTGGCGTGAATTCAAAAATGTATGAGCATGTTTTTGAATTAATGTTGCGATTAAAAGCCAATTATATTTGGCCTGCTATGTGGGCACCAAAAGCCTTTCATTTGGATGATCCGAAAAATACCCGATTGGCCGATGCAATGGGTATTGTAGTTGGCGCTTCACATCATGAACCAATGACACGCGCGCAAAATGAATGGCATAGGTTGCCCGCAGAAACCGGTGCGGGCGGTGAATGGAATTATTTAACCAATCGCGACAATCTGCGTAAGTTTTGGCGTGGTGGGATTGAGCGCATGATGTCAAAAGGCGAAGGGAAATCTTATGAAAGCCTTATCACTATAGGTATGCGCGGTGATGGCGATGAACCTATGTCACAAGGCACTGCCATTGATTTATTGGAAACCATAGTCGCAGATCAACGAAAAATTATTGAAGAGGTCACTCAAAAACCTGCTGATCAAACCCCGCAATTATGGGCACTCTATAAAGAAGTGCAGGATTATTACGATCAGGGCATGCAAGTGCCTGATGATGTCACCTTATTATTTGCCGATGACAATTGGGGACAAATTCGACGTTTGCCCACTCAAAATTTGAATCGCAAGGGTGGCTTCGGTGTTTACTATCATTTTGATTATGTGGGTGCACCGCGCAATTATAAATGGCTCAACACAATTCAAATTGAAAAAGTCTGGCAGCAAATGAATCTTGCTTATGAAAGAGGTGCACGCGATATTTGGATTGTGAATGTTGGTGATATTAAGCCGGTAGAATATCCGATAGATTTTTTTATGAAGATGGCATGGGCGCCTGAGTCCATGACGCCTGATAAATTGGCTGCTTTTCCCAAAGATTGGGCCATACGCCAATTCGGTGAAGAACATGCCGAAAGTGTAGGGAAACTGATTACACAATACAGTCAATACGCCGCTCGCAGAAAACCTGAGTTAATCAATGAAAATACTTATGCGATGGGTGAAGTTACAAAAGAAGCGCTTATCAACGGTGAATTTGATGAGGTGATGAATCAATGGCAAGCGTTAATGAATTCTGCAGTCGCCACGAAAAAATTATTAAAACCGGAACAACACGCTGCTTACTTTCAGTTAATCGAACATCCAATTCTTGCGCTTGGAAGTTTGCATCAACTCTATTGGGCTACAGCATGGAATCGTCGGTTAGCGAGAAGTCACGATGCGCGCGCCAATTATTTTTTGACAATGGCTGAAAAAAGTTTTGCTCGCGATGCTGCACTCACAGAACAGTATCACCGCATCAATAATGGCAAATGGGATGGCATGATGAATCAGGTTCATATGAATTATGTCATCTGGAATACACCTCAACAGCAATCGATTCCAAGTCTGGTAAAAGTCGCAGCGGATAAACCTGTGCACGAACTTCATCCCGTTCCAGTGATGAAAAACCGGGAATTAAAACATTCAAATAATATTCAATTTAGTGTCGCTAATTTCAGTCGCAAACATAACAATGCAGATTTGTCATGGGCAGCGATTCCCAATCTTGGCCAATCAACAGCAGCCATGATTGTTTTGCCGCAAGGCCGACCGGCTACCCGCTTAGAGGATAATGTAAGTTTGGAATACGATTTTGAAATTAATGCTTTGAGCGATTTACAAATCGTTGTTCATCTAAGCCCAACATTGGACACTCTGGGATCTAACGGAATTCAATTGGGCGTGTCGATTGACAATCACAAACCTTCAATCATCAATTACCATCTGGTTCCAACAAGCGGTGCAGTTAAAATTCCGGAACAACAAGACTGGACCGATGCGGTCATCAATAACGGGCACAAAGAAACTCTGACATTCAATAATATTGCAGCAGGCAAACACAGTCTAAAAATATGGAGACTGGATGATAATATTATTCTTGAGAAAATTGAGATTAACGCAAGAGTAAAATATTAATAGCTATAGACTTGTAATTAAAAAAATCCTGATTTTTATACGAAACAGGATTTTTTTAATGGTTATATTGAATCTACTGCATTGCAAAACAACGAAATTGATCAAGCTCGTGTATTTTTCCTGTCAAAATATCAAACACTTTTTGTTGCGCTATACCAACACTGAATTGATTGGATTTCCAATCGGTAATATCAGTAGCTTGGGATTCGCATTCGCTTTCTTTTGGTTTTCGGCTGAGCGGGGAAAAATAAATAATTTCCGAACCGCCGAATTTGGGGTCACCTTCAATATTCAAAGTAAATACACGAGAGTGATTCATGATGTCAACCAGAATTAATGACTGGCTGTTTACGTCCGTCCCCGCTTGAAAAATTAAATACTGCATTTTCCAGCCGATGAGTTGCGATACGGCATCATTAATGACGGGCAATACTTTTGAACGGCGTTTGCAAAACTGATCGATATAAAAATCAACCAATCCATCCTGTAATTTCACAGATCCGTCCGGATGATTAAAACAATCTTTTATTTCCTGAAGAAAACTATTTACGCCCCATGGCACACTGCGCTCGTCAAGTTCATCATAATTCAACGCTATTCCTGTGCCTTCAGGTTTAACATGAATGACAAATTTGTCATCGCTGACAATAGAGTAAGGCCAACCGGCATTGGCTTTTAAAAGTTGGTCATAAAATGAAAAAAAGAAAGATGAAGTTTCATCACTCATCGGGTCATAGGGGAAATCGGCAACAAAAACCGGATAGGTTTTATTGCATAGAAAAACAGCTTTAATTTTCGCTTCGGCATCTTCCAGTATTTTGCCTGTTGGATGTTTCCAGCTGGAAAGATTTTGTTGCTGACATTTTTCCAGTTCAAATACAACAGAAGTATCCAGTTCCTGTGCAGACGAGATATGACTGATAAAAAGTAAACTTAATAATGTGAATATTTTACGATTCATGTTTTTATACTGCGGCAGGTTTTGGTGGTGGAGCCTGACGCTCTGCTTGTTCCAGTGTCATATCAAGACAAGCCCAATCAGGTGCGCTCGTAGTCCAGATATTCATATCAGGTTTGATTGAAGAAGTGTCATCCAGATTGCCCGCACGCACCACACGAAATTGCGGCCGCACATCCACTTTTGCAAACAAATGCACACCACAAGAAGGGCAAAATTGGCGTGTAATCTGATTTCCGCTATCTGCTTGTTTCGTGAATTCTGCAATCTCACCAGTAAACGACAAACTATCAGCCGTCACTAACAAATTCACCGCTCCATTCGCCGATAAATGCTGACAATCCTTACACCAACAAATTCGCGTCACCACTGGATCTTTTGAAAGTGTAAAACTCACTGCGCCACACAAACACCGGCCATTTCGTTCGGTCATGATAATTCCTCTATGCTTTTAATTTGTAATCGTAGGGGCAGATCACTGTGTCTGCCCAGGGCGGCCACAGGGGGCCGCCCCTACATAAACTATTTCCCTTTAAAAATTTAAAATAAATTCCGAATATTTTATCAATCCCGTAGGTTGCGGGTGTAAACCCCAACATGACCATATTGCAATAATATCCATATTATTTTTAATTCAATTATTTTCAAAACGTCGAAACATACAAACTCTCAACCTTGTCTCTCGCCCATTGTGTTTTACGCAAAAACTTGAGCGATGACTTTATCGATGGATCGCTCTTGAAACAATTGATGTCGATTCGTTTTGCTAATTCTTCCCAGCCATAGTGCTCCACCAGTCGGGTGACAATCATTTCCAGTGTGAGGCCATGTAAGGGGTTATTGGCTTGGGTCATTTGTGGGTTCTCTATGATTTTGGCATTTATTTGTGCAAAGTATACTTGTCATTCTCGAAAGAATGTGACAAGCTTACTTTACATATAGGTAAGTAAGCTTTTCATTCGCCTATATGACACCTATTTTTTCAGTTAAAGGAGATTTTTCATGGCAACAAAACCTCTCAACACTATTGTTCGCTTTATTTTTCTGGCGGCTCCGGTTGTCATAGTAGTCGTCGGCATGATCCTTTTGAAACCCTGGTTGAAGCAACAGGGCGATACGCTCCCCCTCATAGTAGGAGCGATTGCCGCGATTTTTGTAATGGCGTATTCCTACTACTTTGCAAGCCGACATGAACGTAGCTTGGACGAAGTCATGCTTGCAAGTCAGCGATTTGCTTACGCGCGAGGGACGGAAACAGGTTGGTTCGTTTTTCCTTTAATTATGTTGTTACCACCAGTGGTCAACAAATTGGTTGATCTTGCAATCACCATGAGTTCAGGTGCAAACGATTCGATTGAGCGCAGTACAGTTCAGATGGGAATTCTGATCGGCTTTATGTTGGTTGTAATTTTGCAAGGGCTCGGCATGGCGATTGCGGGCATTGTCTGGTGGCGTCGCAGTCTCACAAGTTCATAAATTTCAGGCAAAGTTAATATGAAAAATCGCATTCATGTCCTGCGCGCTGAAAAAGGCTGGAGCCAAGCCGAACTCGCCGAACGTGTAAACGTCTCACGCAACTCAATCAACGCAATCGAAAACGGCCGCTTTGATCCATCACTACCTTTGGCTTTTCGCATTGCAGATGTATTTGGTTTAAGCGTTGAAGAAGTGTTTGATAAAACAGATGTTTGATTCAGATAACAAGGGCGGCCACAGAGTCGCCCTGAATAATTATCTCTCTTTCAAAATTTCAAATTATTTTTAAATAATTTTGTGGGTTATTGTTGAAAACCCCAACGTGGCTTTTAAATTTTTGAATTACCGCGATCTTTCTGTAGGGCGGGTCATGACCCGCGTTGCACCCATGTTTGAATTTATGACGCTTTTGATTTTAAATTTTACAATAATAATGCATGTCATGTGTTGATAAATTTTACTTCGCACACGCGGGTCACGACCCGCCCTACGAGTGCCAATTCGAAAAACTTTTAGATTATCTCCCGCCATCCCCCAATCACCGGAAAATAAAGCGCCATCTTCACTTGCTGATAACCTAAACGCTCCATCGCCATTTTATACAAACTCATTTTTTGTTGATAAGTGGCAACTTCTTGTTGGTAGAAATCTTCCAATGATTGGCCTTCTGCGGGTTCGCTGGTTTTGTAGTCGATGATCCAGAGATTGCCGGAGTGGTCTTGATAGATTCTGTCCATTACTAAATGTAATGGGCCGGAAACAGTGTTGAGAGTGACGGCGTATTCGTTGGCGCTGAAAAGATAATCTGTGGCGAGAATTTTTTTTGCTTGGGAATCGTTTAATACATTACATAAAAGTGTCATTGTGCGTTGGCAAGCGGAATCAATTTCAGCGATGCTGACGCCTAATTTTTTTAACAGGTTTTTAATTTTGGATTGGCACTGGTGAATGCGAGATTCTGGCCAATGTTGCAAGCCGGATTCAGCAAACGCTTGCAAATAACGATGTACTACTGTGCCTGTGTGACGTGCGGTGTTGCTTTGCCATTGTAAATTGATTTGATTGGCATCTTCCTGATAATCAAATTGTGGAATGTAATCAGCGAGTAATTTTCCTTCCGGTGCAACAGGTTGTTGCCAATCGCTGTGTAAGCGATGCAATGGGCGCGGTTTAAAAGGTTTCTCTTGCGTGACAGGTTCAGCAGTTTGTTTATTTTCAACGGGTGTCATGCGTGATTGAACCGATTCCCAAATGCTGTTTAACAGCGAACTGCGAATAGGGTGTTTGTATCTTGCCGTTTCTTCGGTATCGCGTTTCACTTGTGCTGATAAATATAATTTTTTACGTGCACGTGTACAGGCGACGTATAAAAGCCGACAGTTTTCCAATTGACTCTTTTTGGTATCTTCCTGGCGTAGATGGTTGTAGGTGGGGTGTTTAACTGTTGCAGTGCCAGTTAAAGGTGCCATTAATAATTCTGTTTCGCCTTGTGCATTTAATCGCTGTTGCCACAACAACACGGGGGAATCATCACTGCGCGATTTACGATCCAGTGCAGGGACTATCACCACATCAAATTCCAAACCTTTGGATTTATGAATGGTCATAATTTGCAAACTGTCATCAGCATTGGCGTCAGGTTGAGCATAGAGTTTTTCAACATCGCGCATTAATACTTCAAATGACGACAAGCTGCTGGCGTATTCCCATTTTTCCAATAAATCAAAATAAACGTTTGCGTTACTGAGTGCTGTTTCGTTTTCAACAACCGCAGGGCCACCGAGCAATAACCAACAACCTTGAATCCATTGCCGTAATGTTTTGCGATCACGTTGTGTACTGGCCGTTTGTAAAATCGGTAGTACACGTTGCAAACGTTTTATTCCGTCGTCACTGAGAAGTGATAAATGTTGGTTGCCGATTTGGATTGAGTTTGGGATGAAGAGATCTTGTTCAAAACCATCACCCCCTCCTAGCCTCCCCCTTGGCAAGGGGGAGGGACTGATTGTGCCATCTGCGGAGTATTGAGATGAATTTGAATTTGTTTTTTCATTTGCAGAATTATTATTTCTATTATCTACGAAGTGTAAAGTCGAATTAACCCCCGATCTGTCCCCTCCCCTTGCCAAGGGGAGGGTTAGGGTGGGGTGAACATCCCCTGCCGAGGGGAGGAGGGGGTGAAATTCTTTAGCACTCAACTCCATCGCCAACACACACTGCTCCAACACAACCGGCAGCGGCAATTTCTTTTCCGATTCATCAGAATTAATTTCACGAATATTCGCAATAGTTTCAAGATCCGCCAAACTCAAACCACACCAAGGCGCGCGTAAAATCGCAAGCCATGCAGTGCGATCAGCGGGGTGCAGCAGCGCACGTGTCAGTGCTAATAAATCTTGAATTACAGCGTGGTTTTGCAGAGGTTC
>CAMLRJ010000025.1 GCA_946482345.1 uncultured Cellvibrio sp. | reverse complement strand
AATGCAAATCCAGTTTCACTTCAGAGTATAGACTGGAAAATTCACGCAACACCGGCGGCAAATAATGCAGGCCTACATGGTGACTGGTGGCGATACTCAATTGACCTTGTATTTCCCCACGTAAATCCGCAATTGCCCTTTGGGTTGCGGCCACTTCTGACAAAATAAGTTGCGCTTTGTTCAACAGGATTTTGCCGGCAGCGGTCAAGATAACCTGTCTCCCGATCCGGTCAAAAAGCCGTGTGCCCAATTGATCCTCAAGCAAGGCAATGCGTTTACTGATCGCCGGTTGGGTCAGGTGGAGTTTTTCTGCTGCGGCTGAAAATGAGCCTTGTTCAGCAATAGCAACGAATGCGTGAAGGTGTTGTGTGTCCATGTGGTATTTTTTAAATCATTCCAATTGGGAATGCAAATTATAAAAAATATAAATTTGTTTTATGGTTGGTCGGGGAATAAACTGCTCTCATTTCTGCAATCGGAGAACAAAATGTCAATTGCCAAAACCCTTTACGACAAACTTTGGGATTCCCATCTTGTTCATCAAAGTGATGATGGATCCTCTCTCATTTATATCGACCGTCACATAGTTCACGAAGTGACGTCGCCCCAGGCATTTGATGGTTTGCGTTTGGCAGGCCGCAAACCCTGGCGAGTGGATTCGATTTTGGCAACGCCCGATCACAACGTCCCCACCACGCAAAAAGAACGCGCGCATGGCGTCAGTGGTATTCAGGACCCAGTGTCATTAATTCAAGTGAAAACCCTCGATGACAATTGCGATGAATTCGGCATTACCGAATTTAAAATCAACGATGCCCGTCAGGGAATTGTGCATGTGATTGGCCCGGAAACCGGCGCTTGTTTGCCCGGTATGACGGTCGTGTGTGGTGATTCACATACCGCCACCAATGGCGCGCTCGGTGCTTTGGCTCATGGCATTGGCACCAGCGAAGTTGAGCATGTAATGGCGACTCAATGTTTGGTCGCGAAAAAAATGAAAAACATGTTGATCAAAGTCGAAGGCAAATTGGGCTTGGGTGTTACCCCTAAAGACGTTGTTCTTGCGATTATTGCGAAAATCGGCACAGCAGGCGGCACTGGCTACGCAATGGAATTTGGTGGTCAAGTTTTCCGTGACATGAGCATGGAAGGGCGCATGACAGTCTGCAACATGGCCATCGAAGCCGGTGCTCGTGCAGGCATGGTCGCAGTCGATCAAACCACTATCGATTATGTAAAAGGTAGAGCCTATGCACCGAAAGGTGATTTGTGGGAAAAAGCCATCGCTGATTGGAAAAATTATGTGAGTGATGAAGGCGCACATTTTGATGCAGTCATCGAAATGGATGGCTCACAAATCAAACCACAAGTGAGCTGGGGTACTTCGCCAGAAATGGTGGTGTCGGTTGAAGATAAAGTGCCTGATCCTGCGCAAGAAAAAGATCCCGTTAAACAAAAAGATATGATTCGTGCTTTGCAATATATGGGATTGCAACCGAACCAACCTATTACTTCTATTTATGTGGATCGCGTATTTATTGGTTCATGCACCAACTCACGCATCGAAGATATTCGCGCAGCAGCAGAAGTTGTCAAAGGAAAGAAAAAAGCGGATTCGGTAAAAGAAGCAATCGTAGTTCCAGGTTCTGGTGCAGTAAAAGCGCAAGCAGAGGCAGAAGGTTTGCACAAAATTTTTATCGATGCCGGTATTGAATGGCGCGAGCCAGGTTGCTCTATGTGCTTGGCAATGAACGCAGATAAATTAGGTAATGGCGAACACTGCGCATCAACATCCAACCGCAACTTCGAAGGTCGTCAAGGCTACGGCGGACGCACGCATTTGGTAAGCCCTGCGATGGCAGCGGCAGCGGCAATTGCTGGTCACTTTGTGGATGTGAGAAATTTTAATTAATTTTGTTTTCTTCTCGTCATTCCTGCGTAGGCAGGAATCCAGTTGTACGAGGTTTAATTTTTTAATCGGATAGACCCTCGCTTGCGCGAGGATGATGAATCCCCTGTAGGATGAAAAATTATGAAAAGTTTTACGATTTTATCCGGCATAGTCGCCCCCATGGATCGCGCCAATGTCGATACCGATATGATCATCCCCAAACAGTTTTTGAAATCTATCAAGCGCACAGGTTTTGGTAAAAATTTGTTTGATGAATTGCGTTACCTCGATGAAGGCAAACCGGATCAAAGCTGCGAAGGTCGCCCGATTAATCCGGATTTTCCACTGAATTTTTCACGTTACAAAAATGCCAGCGTTTTATTGGCACGCGAAAATTTTGGTTGTGGCTCCAGCCGCGAACACGCGCCCTGGGCCCTGGATGACTACGGCTTTCGCTGCGTAATCGCCCCAAGTTTTGCGGATATTTTCTTCAACAACTGTTTCAAAAACGGTTTGTTGCCGATTGTGTTGGATGAAAAAATTGTCGATCAATTGTTTAACGAGATGTATGCAACTGAAGGTTATCAATTAATCGTAGATTTGGCCGCACAAACCGTCAAAACACCATCTGGACAATCTTTCAGCTTTGAGATTGATGCTTTTCGTAAACATTGTTTGTTGAATGGTTTGGACGATATCGGTCTTACACTTGAACATGCAGACAAGATTCGTGCGTATGAAACGAAAAAACGCATTGAAGCGCCCTGGTTGTTTGATGTGGTGAAATAATGATCCCAGGTAATGATCTTAAAGTCTTAACTTATAAGTATCGGACAGGTTCATCGGCCCTGAGATGCTTGTCAGAAGGATCTTTATATTTTGCTCTACCATCACAATTAAACGATATTTTGGAAGCTAAGGTTACTATGGCTGATCCTGTGTCGTTTTCTACTGTATTTCGTGATGCAGTGAATCAATTCTTAAATAAACAAGAAAAGGATAATGTCATTTCTTCAATATCGGATGAATTTAATGAAGTGATTAGAGAAGAAAATTCCAAGTTTTATCAGAGTAGTCAAAAGGTTGGTATCTTTTCTACAGGGAGGCGACCTGATAATCAACCCATGTGGGCTTATTATGGCGATATTTTTAAAGGAATATGTTTTGAGCTTGAATGGACTGAAGAAGTTTTAGAAAAATATAATCTGATAGCCAGGAGTGTCACTTATAGCGATCATCAGCGCGTGCACAATAGAGCTGAAGATTTTAAAAAGGTATTTCTGGAAGTCGCGGAAGAAAATCAGGGTATTTCTTTGCAGCAGCTTATGGATTTATCTCTTACACCTGAATTTAGAAGGCGTTATGGGATGAAAGTATTGTTCGAGCAGTATCTATAAAGCACTCGGATTGGAAGCATGAAGATGAAATTAGAGTTATTTCTCCAAGTTCCGGCGCCTATCCTGCATTGCAGGATGTTTTGAGGAAAGTGTTTTTTGTAAGCAAGGATTTTCCAGAATTTATTTCAATTGCTCGCTTAATTCATCAGCTTTATCCCGGTGTTGAGTTTGTACAAATTGTATTTAGTCATGTTGAGCCTTTCGTTAAGTATGTGAAATATGAATTCAAAAAAATACCGATAATTGAGTAGTTTTTAACTTTTAAATTGGAGAGCATTGTGGGCAAACATATTTTAATTCTGGAAGGTGACGGCATTGGGCCGGAAATTGTGCGCGAAGCACGTAAAGTATTGGATTTGGTCAATGCCAAATTTAATTTGGGCATGACGTTTGAAAGTGATCACATGGGTGGTTGTGCGATTGATGCCTACGGTGTTCCTTTGGCGGATTCAACTTTGGAAAAGGCACGGAAGGCCGACGCAATTTTATTGGGAGCAGTGGGTGGTCCCAAATGGGATAAATTGGATCGTTCCATTCGCCCTGAAAAAGGTTTGTTAAAAATTCGTTCGCAATTGGGATTGTATGCCAATTTGCGTCCGGCACTTTTGTATCCGCAATTGGTGGATGCATCTTCGTTAAAACCCGAAGTGGTTTCCGGTTTGGATATTTTGATTGTGCGTGAATTAGCGGGCGGAATTTATTTTGGTGAGCCGCGTGGTATTCGCGTGTTGGAAAACGGTGAGCGCGAAGGCTACAACACTTATAAATATTCCGAGAGCGAAATTATTCGTATTGGTCGTACCGCATTTGAAATGGCGCGCAAACGTAATCGTAAAGTTTGCTCGGTTGATAAGGCCAATGTATTGGAAGCGACTATGTTGTGGCGCGAGGTGATGGATACTCTTCACAAAGAATATCCTGATGTCGAACTCTCGCACATGTATGTCGATAACGCCGCTATGCAATTGGTGCGTGCACCCAAGCAATTTGACGTGTTGGTCACTGGCAATATGTTTGGCGATATTTTGTCGGACGCAGCCGCTATGTTGACGGGTTCCATCGGTATGTTGCCGTCTGCGTCTCTGGATAAAGATGGTCGTGGTATGTACGAACCTTGTCATGGTTCGGCACCGGATATTGCGGGCCAAAACATCGCGAATCCATTGGCAACCATATTGTCGGTTTCTATGATGATGCGTTATTCGCTGGCGCTGCCAGATGTTGCTGATGCCATCGAAATAGCGGTTGGCAAAGTACTGGATCAAGGTTATCGTACCGGTGATATTTTCACGCCCGGAATGAAAAAGGTTTCCACGTCTGAAATGGGTGATGCGGTTATCGCAGCATTGCAATAAATGATTAAACGTAGGTTGGAAGAGCGCAGCGACTTCCGACAGATTGTAATTGATGTCGGAAGTCGCTTCGCTCTTCCAACCTACGAGAATATTTTTTTAAGTTTGAATGTAAGAGAGAAATGAAATGAAAGTAGGTTTTGTGGGATGGCGCGGAATGGTGGGCTCGGTGCTCATGGAGCGCATGCAGTCCGAAAATGATTTTGCTGATATAGAACCGGTATTTTTTACTACCTCCAATGTTGGCGGTGCCGCTCCCGCTGTTGCGAGTAATTTGCCAGCACTTAAAGATGCATCCTCAATTGATGAATTAAAAAAATTGGATGTGATCATTACTTGTCAAGGTGGTGATTACACCACTGAAATTTTTCCAAAACTGCGCGCTGCTGGTTGGGATGGTTATTGGATCGACGCAGCATCCAGTTTGCGTATGGAAAAAGATGCGGTGATTATTCTTGATCCGGTTAACCGTGGCGTGATTGATTCTGCTTTGCAAAAAGGCATTAAGAATTTTATCGGCGGTAACTGTACCAACTCCATTATGTTGATGGGTATGGGCGGATTATTTCATGCAGGTTTGGTGGATTGGGTTAGCTCGATGACTTATCAGGCAGCATCGGGCGGTGGTGCCAATCACATGCGCGAATTGTTGAAAGGCATGGGCGTAATTCACAACGCTGTTGCCAGTGAATTGGCGACTCCCGCTTCTGCAATTTTGGATATCGACAGAAAAGTTGCCAGCACAATTCGCAATGATGTACCGCGCGAATTTTTCCCGGCGCCTTTGGCAGGTGGATTGATTCCCTGGATCGATAAGCAATTGGACAA
Source organism: uncultured Cellvibrio sp. (assembly GCA_946482345.1). The sequence continues at coordinate 10,595 of CAMLRJ010000025.1, read as the reverse complement.
TGGTCAATCCAAAGAAGAATGGAAAGGTCAGGCCGAAGTAAACAAAATTTTGGGCACTGATAAAACTATTCCGGTTGATGGTTTGTGTGTTCGTATTGGCGCAATGCGTTGTCACAGTTTGGCGTTGACTGTGAAGCTCAAAAAAGATCTGCCATTGGCGGAAATAGAATCCATCATCAAATCAGGTAATGATTGGGTTAAGTTTGTACCGAATGAGCGCAGTATTACCGAACAGGAATTGACGCCTGCTTCTATCACTGGTGGTTTGAAAATCGGTGTGGGTCGCGTGCGTAAATTGAATATGGGGCCTGAGTATCTGTCCGCTTTCGTGATTGGTGATCAGTTGCTGTGGGGTGCGGCGGAACCTTTACGTCGTATGCTGCGTATTCTGAAAGAGCGTGCATGATTGAGTCTTCCCCAAATGGATTTGGGGATTTGGCGCCTCAAATATTTATCTGTTTTTCTAACCTCCGGTTCTAAAAAACCATCTTTAAAATCATATTTTTGTAAAAAACCTTGCCTAAAACCCCCTAAAAGATACAGATTACAATCCTTGATAAGGGGTTAGTATTGAAAAAAACCTATTTATAATGAATACTTGCGTGAGATATTGAATATAGATTCGAGGTTTTTGGCTGCATCGAGTAACCGATAGTTTTTATAGCGAAGTCGGTTAATTGGGCTAGACTTCGAGTGATTTGCCGATTTCCTCCGGCAACTTGTTGAATAATAAAGGATAGCGCCTATGCGTCTTCGTCAGTTGGTCTTAGCTTTAGGTTTGGCGTCTCTGTTGGTATCGTCCCTGACGAATGCCTTGGGTCTTGGAGAGGTTACGCTCAATTCAACCTTGAACCAGCCTTTGAATGCTGAAATAAAGCTACTTGATACGCGGGATTTAACGGCAGAACAAATAGTGGTTAGCTTGGCCTCACCTGCTGATTTTGAACGCAATGGTGTTGATCGTTTGTTTTTCTACACAGAATTTCAATTTCAAATTGATCTGCAAAGTCCGCGTGGCCCCGTAGTTAAAATCACTTCCCGCAACCCTGTTCGCGAACCCTATCTTAATTTCCTGATTGAAGCCCGTTGGACAGCCGGTCGCTTGCTGCGTGAATATACTTTGCTGATGGATTTGCCGACTTACGATGATGAAAAGCAAGTAAGGGCCAATGTGACACCCAGTGTGACTGACACAACGCCTGCTAATCAGGGAACAGTGAATCGTCGGGTGCCCCCAGCAACAGCGCCTACTCGCACAAGACAGGATTCCTCTCCACGTACTGCACAAAACGGTGAGTACACGATTCGCCCCAACGACACTCTTTGGGAAATTGCACAGGCTGTACGTCCAGAAGTTTCTGTACATCAAGCCATGGTGTCGTTGTACGAAGCCAATCCTGAAGCATTTATTGGCGGTAATATTTCCCGTCTGCGTGAAGGTCGTGTACTTCGTGTGCCTGATGCGTCCCAGATGACCTCCATTTCCAGATCGGAAGCAATCAATCAGTTTGCCCAATTGGAATCCGGTATGGGAGCGCAATTGACTGCGTCTCGACGCACCAACACCGAGGCAACCGAACCTTCGGAAGTTTCAGGTCGCGTAACTCTGGCAGCTTCCAATTCAAATCGTACCGATGCTGCAGGTCAGGGCAGTGGTGCAGATAATGGTAGTGGCCGTGCTTTGGAATCCGAGTTGGCGTCAACTTTGGAAGAGTTGGACAGGGTTAAGTCAGAAAACACTGAGCTCACTTCTCGCGTCCGGGATTTGGAATCGCAAATTCAAACCATGGAAAAAATGGTTGAAGTGAGCAACGAAAATTTGCGTGCGCTTGAGTTGTCAGCGGAAAAGTCCAATCAAGAAAAAGCCAATCAGGAAAAAGTAGATACACAACCTGAGACGGTTGCGCCTGTTGTACCTGAATCGACCGCTTCATCTGTACCTGCTGAGGTAGCAACGGAAACGACTGAGACTCCGGCAGTAACCGAAACTGAAAAACCGGAAACCAAAAAGCCTGAAACCAAACCGCAAAAACAACCTGTAAAACCAAAAGTGACGCCTAAGCCGCCCGCTACTCTGGTTGACAAGCTCATAGCCAATGCTCCCTGGATTGGTATAGGTGTGGCGGTTCTGGGTGGTTTGATTGGATTTGTTGTGTATCGCCGCCGCAAACAATCGCAAACAGAAGAAGATCTATTTGATACCCAGTCAAACGATGATGACCTGGATCTAAATTACAACCCTTCACTGGATCAGGAAGAAATCTATCAGGAGCCGGAGCCTGAAGCAGTTGAGGACTTGGATACATCTGATACCGATGCTGACGACGAAGTTAATCCAGCAGATAAAGCCGATATCTTCATTGCTTATGGACAGTTAGACAAAGCGGAAAATCTGTTGTTGAAAGGTTTGGACAAAGATCCTGATTCCTCTGATATACGTTTGAAATTATTGGAAGTGTATGCACAGAAGCAGGACGTAACCAAATTTGATAAGCATTACGCAGCATTAATTCCTATTGCGGCGCCCCTTGTTCTTTCCCGTGCTTCAGAGTTGCGTTCACATATTCCGGATGCCGGTGATTTTGATATGCCGGATTTTGCACCGGACTTTGCCGATGAACCAGCAGTAAAAGCCCAACAAGCGGCATCGCTGGATGATTTGGAACTTGATCTGGACGATGATATTTATTCAAGTAATGAAAAATCTGATCTTCAGGATGATGATGACTTTACGCTTGATCTGGATGAGCCGCGGCACACTGATGACACAGTGATAATGCACAGACGTGCTCCCGAAACTGTCGAAGCCGATGATGATCTTGAGTTGGATTTGAATTTTGGCGACACCAAATTGGAGGCCGACCAGTATTCATCCGATGAGTTGCAGCTTGATGATCAGGCGGATGACATAGGTGAGATGAATCTGGCATTGGATGATCTGGATGATTCGTCAGAAGATATTCAACTGCCTATCGAACCTGAAGAAGAACCTTCTCTAAAACCAGCCAAAGCGGTTAGTCAGGAATTGGATCTGGATGATGATTTCAATCTGGATCTGGATACTGACAATGTTGATTTGGCAGCGCTTGATGATGAAATGTCGAGTCTGGATACTGATTTTGCAGACGCGGATCTGGATGACGATAATTTTACTCTGGACGATTCAGAGCTGATCGATGAACCGGAAGAAGAATTCTCACTCGGTGAAGAGTTGGCGTTGGATGAGTCAGATGAACTTGAGTTTAATCTTGATGATGATTTTGGTTCTGATGCTAAAGCCGAAACAAAATCGCCAAAGGTTGCGGATGAGGTTAGTGAAGAGTCATTGTTTGAACAGGCTTTGTCGGATATCGATGATCAGGATGATGTTGCTTTAACAGATTTTGATACAGGTGCAGATCAACAGGATCTGGAGTCAGATGATCTGGACTTCCTTGCTGAAGCAGATGAAGCAGCAACCAAACTGGATCTGGCTCGTGCTTATATTGATATGGGCGACATGACGGGTGCTCGCGATATTCTTTCTGAAGTGGTCAGTGAAGGTACTGGCGAGCAACGTAAAGAAGCAGAAGATTTGCTGAGTCGAATCGATGCCTGATTGATGTGATGGGATCAAAAAGCCTTGCGCAAACACGCAAGGCTTTTTTATTTGAATCGATTAAAAATCCAAGTGTTTGAAAAATATTCATGAATCAAAATTATATTCCTGATCACAAACCTTATGAGCGCAATGGCGAAATTCTGCAGACTACACCTTGGCCGCAAGGAATGAATCGTATTGCGCTGGGGGTGGAATACAAGGGCACTGAATTTCACGGTTTTCAAACGCAACCTTCGGGTGTTAAAACCGTTCAGCAAGCTCTGCAAAAAGCTTTATCAGCCGTGGCGAATGAGGAAATCACTTTGGTTTGTGCAGGTAGAACCGATGCGGGGGTTCACGCGACACAACAAGTGATTCATTTCGATACGCTGGCCACTCGCCCTGAGAAAGCCTGGGTTCTGGGAACCAAACCGCATTTGCCCGATTCAGTCATAGTGCGTTGGGCAAAAAAAGTTTCACCACAATTTCATGCACGCTTCAGTGCGTTAAATCGTACTTATCGTTATTTATTATCTGATGCATCAACTGCCTCTGCTTTGGTTGCGCATCAGGTCACCTGGTCATCGAGAAAACTTAATTTGGATTTAATGCGTAACGCGGCGAAATATTTAATCGGTGAACATGACTTCACATCATTTCGTGCAACCCAATGCCAAGCCAAAAGCCCGGTGCGAACTATTCATCATCTGCATTTGGTTCGCCGTGGCGATTTAATTATTTTGGAAGTACAAGCCAACGCATTTTTACATCATATGGTGAGAAATATTGTTGGCGTATTGATGACTGTTGGTATGGGTGACAAACCGGTTGATTGGGTTACTGAAGTACTGGCAGCAAAAGATCGCAGTAAAGGTGCAGTCACCGCCAAACCTTATGGTTTGTATTTGGTTAATGTCGATTATCCCGAAGAATTCAATATTCCCCAATTATCACCCGGGCCGTTTTTTATTGAGGAAGGGATTGGCGAATTAACTAAAAAATGAGTCTGCGTTGTGGTTTGTTCTTGTTTGCCAGTTTGTTATAGTCCAAAAAATTTTCAGTGATTCAATCATGAAGTCAAATCCTATCCGAATTAAAATCTGCGGCCTAACCCGCGTTGAAGATGCGCTTGCAGCTGTGGCAGCAGGAGCTGATGCAATCGGTTTGGTTTTTTATGCAAAAAGTCCGCGTGCAGTCGCTATTGAAAAAGCACGTGAAATTGCATTCGCCGTTGGGCCGTTTGTGACTGTGACGGGATTGTTTGTGGATGCTGATCCAAAAGAAGTCATGGGCGTATTAGATCGCGTGCCGTTGCATTTATTGCAGTTTCATGGCGATGAATCAGTGGCCTATTGCGAATCTTTTCATCGCCCCTATTTAAAAGCCTTGCGTATGAAACCGGATTTGAATCTGGATCAAGTTATCAATCAATATTCAACGGCAGCCGGTATTTTGTTAGATGCTTATCGCCCCGGAGTTCCGGGGGGCACCGGGGAAACATTTGATTGGGGCAGGGTGCCGCGACAATCATCGCGTCCAATTGTATTGGCGGGTGGGTTGAATCCCGATAATGTGGCCGATGCCATCAAAAGCACAAGAATTTATGGGGTTGATGTGAGTGGTGGTGTAGAATCGGCGCCCGGTATTAAAGACCATGAGAAAATACAGGCGTTTATCCAACGAGCCAGACAGACAGTTTTTTAAGCAGTTGTGCAAGATTGAAATTAATCTCAATTAAGGTGTCAGAGTGAATAGCAAAGAGACGGTAGATTACGCAGAGTTTCCCGATAGCGAAGGTCGTTTTGGTATTTTTGGTGGACGATTTGTGTCAGAAACCTTGATTCATGCCTTGGACGAATTGGAAGATATTTATTATCGCTTGAAAGATGATCCGAATTTCCAAGCCGAATTTGATAAAGATTTGGCTCACTATGTTGGCCGTCCTTCGCCTCTCTATTTTGCAGAACGCTGGACCCGCGAATTAGGCGGAGCCAAAATTTTCCTCAAGCGTGAAGATCTCAATCACACTGGCGCGCACAAAGTAAACAACACTATTGGTCAAGCTCTGCTGGCAAAATTCACCGGCAAAAAACGCGTAATCGCCGAAACCGGTGCAGGCCAACATGGTGTGGCGACGGCAACCGTTGCTGCGCGTTTGGGTTTGCAATGTCGTGTTTACATGGGCGCAGAAGATGTAAAGCGTCAGGCATTGAATGTGTATCGCATGAAATTGTTGGGCGCAGAAGTATTTCCAGTTACCTCCGGTTCGCGCACCTTGAAAGATGCAATGAACGAAGCCATGCGCGATTGGGCGACCAATGTCGATGATACTTTTTACATTATCGGTACCGCAGCAGGTCCACATCCTTATCCCGAATTAGTGCGCGATTTCCAATGCGTAATTGGCCGCGAAGCGCGTCAACAATGTTTGGATCAAACCGGCAAATTACCTGATGCTTTGGTTGCTTGTGTTGGTGGCGGTTCAAATGCGATTGGTTTATTCCATCCGTTCCTGACTGACACCAGTGTGAAAATGTACGGCGTTGAAGCCGGTGGTCTGGGATTGGATTCTGGCAAGCATGCAGCGCCACTTAATCGCGGTATCCCCGGTGTGTTGCATGGCACGCGAACCTATTTGATGGAAGATGAAAACGGCCAGATTATCGAAACCCATTCTGTGTCTGCCGGTTTGGATTACCCCGGTGTTGGCCCTGAGCATTCCTGGTTAAAAGATATTGGTCGCGTGAATTATGTTGCGATCAATGACGATGAGGCCTTAACTGCGTTCCGCAAATTGACTTTGACTGAAGGCATAATGCCCGCGCTGGAATCAGCACACGCTATGGCTTACGTCGAAAAACTTGCGCCGCAAATGGGCAAAGACGAAATAATAATCGCCAACCTTTCAGGGCGCGGCGACAAAGATATTCTGACAGTGGCCGCGCTCGACGGCATCACTGTTTAAGGTAGAAAATTTCATGAGTCGTATTCAACAACATTTATCAGCGGCTAAAAAAGCCGGTAAAAAAATTCTCGTCGCCTACGTGGTTAATGGTGATCCCTTTCCAGAAGCCACTTTGCCCACCATGCACAAAATGGTGGAGCAGGGTGTCGATATCATCGAATTGGGTGTTCCATTTTCTGATCCAATGGCCGAAGGCCCGGTGATTCAAAAAGGTCACGAGCGCGCATTAGTACATCACACCAGTTTGAAAGGCACGTTGGAATTGGTAAAAACTTTTCGCAAAACCAATCAAACCACACCAATTGTATTGATGGGTTACGCTAATCCGATTGAACGTTTTGGTTACGCTGTATTTGCCAAAGCTGCCGCCGAAGCAGGTGTTGATGGTGTGCTGACAGTTGATCTTCCACCGGAAGAAGTTATTGGTTTGAAAAAAGAATTGGATGCAAACGGCCTGGATAATATTTTCTTGCTGGCTCCTACGACTACCGTTGATCGCGCGAAAAAAATTGCTGCACACGCAAGTGGATTTTTATATTACGTGTCATTAAAAGGTGTCACAGGTGCAGGCCATTTGGATGTGGGCGATGTAAAACAAAAATTAAATGCATTTGGTGAGTTAACTGATTTACCACTTTGTGTAGGTTTTGGTATTAAAGATCCTGCCACCGCAAAAGCCATTGCAGAATTAGCCGATGGTGTTGTGATCGGCAGTGTTCTTGTTGATAAGATGGGGCAAATGGAAAAAAATTCTGCTGCTGAAATTGCGAATGCAGTGGGTGAGATTGTGGGTGGGATTCGTCGGGCGATTTGATGCTTGGCTCCTCCCTTTGAAAAAGGGGGGCGGGGGAGGGATTTTAAGATCTTCAATTTTTCTGAAATTTTAAATCCCCCCTAACCCCCCTTTTTCAAAGTGGGGGATTTAAATTACTTCGTAGCAAATTAATCAGGGAGTCCATCCCCTCTCCCTCTGGGAGAGGGCTAGGGTGAGGGCAAATGACTCCAAACCAACAACTCATCAATGAATTCCTCGACAGCCTCTGGTTAGAAAAAGGCTTGAGTAAACACTCGCGTGAATCCTACGGGCGTGATCTGCAACAATTTTCTGATTGGTTGGAATCTGAATCGAAAACTTTGCTTGCTGTCGAATCTTCGGATGTACAAATTTATCTCGCCAAACGTTTAAAACAAAAAATTTCCAGTCGATCTACAGCGCGATTTTTATCTTGTCTGCGTGGTTTTTATCGTTATTGTTTGCGTGAAAATTTATTGAATCAAAATCCCGTTGCATTAATTGATAATCCCAAATTGCCTGCCGCTTTACCGAAAACATTAAGTGAAGCTGATGTAGAAAATTTGTTAGCAGCACCTGATACAGAAGACCCTATAGGTTTGCGCGATAAAACTATGTTGGAGCTTCTTTATGCCTGTGGGTTGCGTGTCACAGAACTGGTTGAATTAACTGTGCCGCAAATCAATTTGCGGCAAAATGTGATTCGTGTGATGGGGAAGGGCAGTAAAGAAAGGTTAATTCCAATGGGTGACGAAGCGGCTGTTTGGCTTGATCGATATTTACGGGAATCACGACCCGTGTTGTTAAATCATCAACCCAATGACATTTTGTTTCCCAGCAACCGTGCTCAAGTGATGACCCGTCAAACCTTTTGGCATAGGATCAAGCATTGGGCAGCAGTTGCCGCTATACAAAAGCCACTCTCTCCCCATACACTGCGCCACGCTTTTGCTACTCATTTATTGAACCATGGGGCGGACTTGCGTGTCGTACAATTGCTGTTGGGGCATAGCGATTTATCCACGACACAAATTTACACTCACGTCGCGCGTGCGCGAATGAAAGAACAACATGCGGCGCATCATCCGCGTGGTTAACAGTCAGGAACTTTATATGAATAAAAAATTGTTATTTTCTGTATTTTTTGGCGGTTTGATGCTGGTAACAGGTGCATCATCTTTCGCCCAATCAGAATCAGGTGCTTTGTTAAAACGCTCGTCGCCTGAAGAAACCATATTGCAAAAACTCCAACAGGCGCGTCCGGATATCAATTTCGGCCAACCTCGCAAATCACCCTTTGGTGGTTTGTATCAAATCCAAATTTCGGGTGGCCCCGTTATTTATGCAACGGCAGACGGGCAGCACTTTTTAATGGGTGAGGCTTATGTAATAGGCAATAATGGTTTTGAGCGTTGGCAAGATCCCGCGCAACTTGAAGAACGAAAGAAATCGGTTGCGTCTATAGATCCCAAGCAAACCATTGTTTTTAAACCCAAAACCAAAACCAAAGCGGTTGTTTATGTTTTCACGGATGTTGATTGCGGATACTGCAGAAAATTGCATTCGCAAATGCACACATATAACGAAGGTGGTGTAGATAAGCCTGGCTATAACGACTTGGGTATTGAAGTTCGTTATTTGGCTTTCCCCCGTGCAGGTATTCCCAGCCCATCAGCGGATAAATTGATTTCTGCCTGGTGTGCAAAAGATCCCAAGGCTGCTTTGACAAAAGTGAAAAACAACGAGTCCATTCCGAATCTGAGTTGTGACAATCCAGTCGCCAAACAATTTGAATTGGGTGGTCGTATGGGAGTCAATGCAACCCCCGCTTTACTGTTTGCCGATGGCACTATGGAACTGGGTTATATCCCACCGGAAGACATGGCTAAAAAGCTCGGTATTTAAGGCTTTAATCAGAATTGACACCCACGGCCACCATGAGTATGGTGGCCGTCTTTTTTATGGGATTCACCTTTTTGTAACCCTTTTTGCAATCACCTTTTGAGAGGATAGTATTTTGAAACCGGTAAGAGTAGGTATTTGCGGTCTTGGTACCGTTGGCAGTGGGGCAGTTAACATTCTCACACGCAACAAAGACATGATTAATGCCCGTTCCGGTTGCGATATTTCCATAGTGCAAATTGGTGCGCGTCGAGACAATCCCAATTGCGATACATCCCGTTATCAAGTCACTCGCGATATTTTTGATGTGGTCAATAATCCCGATGTTGATATTGTGGTTGAAGTTATTGGTGGAACCACTCTTGCGAAAGATCTGGTCTTCAAAGCCATCGAAAACGGAAAACATGTTGTTACCGCCAACAAAGCATTGATCGCACATCACGGTAACGAAATTTTTGCTGCAGCCAAAGCACGTGGAGTCACAGTGGCATTTGAAGCGGCTGTTGCGGGCGGCATTCCGATTATCAAATCCATACGTGAAGGTCTGGCCGCAAATCGTATCGAGTGGTTAGCGGGCATTATTAACGGCACAGGTAATTTTATTCTTACCGAAATGCGCGACAAAGGTCGTTCATTTGATGATGTATTGAAAGAGGCGCAAGCATTGGGTTACGCAGAAGCTGATCCCACTTTTGATGTGGAAGGAATTGATGCCGCGCATAAATTAGTGATTCTTGCTTCGCTTGCATTTGGTATCCCGTTAAACGTGAATAAAGCATTTACGGAAGGCATCACCAAAATTGCACCGGAAGATGTTACCTATGCAGAAGAGTTGGGCTATCGCATTAAAAGTTTGGGTATAGCGCGCCGTACTGCAAAAGGTATTGAGTTGCGCGTACATCCAACCTTAATTCCCGAAAAACGTTTAATCGCCAATGTTGATGGTGTGATGAATGCCGTGTTGGTAAAAGGCGATGCCGTTGGTCCGACACTGTATTACGGTGCAGGTGCAGGTGCTGAGCCAACAGGCTCATCAATTGTTGGCGATATTGTAGATGTTGCACGCACCTTGACCGCCTCACCGGAAAATCGTGTACCTTATTTGGGGTTTGGTTCTGAATTTGTTTCCGAGCAACCGATTCTGTCAATCGATGATGTTGAGTGCGCAAATTATTTGCGCATGTCAGTTCTGGATAAACCCGGTGTGCTTTCAAAAATTGCCACCATTTTGAGTGACTCCGGCATCAGTATTGAGGCCATGATTCAAAAAGAAGCGAAAGAAGGCGAAACCAATGTGCCATTAATTTTGTTGACCAACATTGTGCAAGAAAAGAAATTGGCCGCTGCGATTCGTA
>CAMLRJ010000024.1 GCA_946482345.1 uncultured Cellvibrio sp. | reverse complement strand
CATAGTATTTACTGTGTATTGCATAGTATATGAGGCACAGTATGTCAGATGAACAGTTTGAGAAGCTTAGGCAGGAGTTGCGGCGGGGGATTTTGGTGTTGGCGGTGTTGGGGTCTTTGCGGCAGCCGCATTATGGGTATTCCCTGCGCAAGCAATTACAGGATGCGGGTTTGGATATAGATGAAGGGACGCTTTACCCCCTGGTGCGCCGGTTGGCGGATCAGGGTTTGTTAACCAGTGAATGGCAGCAGGGTGAAGGGCGTGAGCGCCGTTATTACCAGCTTTCGCCCGAAGGTTCGGCGTTGCTTGAAAGTTTGAGCGCTGAGTGGCTGCAATTGAACCATCACGTGAGCAACATTTTGGAGGCGGGAAATGAAACTAATTGATCGTTACATGCATGCCGTTGCGCAGGCATTACCGGAAAGTCGTCGCGAAGAAATTACGCGCGAATTAAAAGCCAATATCCTCGACAAGCTGGAAGCACTTGCTGAAGAAAAAGGCCGCGAACCCAGCGATGAAGAAATATCATCTGTGTTGAAAGACCTGGGGCATCCGCAAAAAGTCGCGGGGAGTTTTTTAACAGGGCAGCAGCTTGTCAGTACAGAATTGTTTCCGTTTTACAAACAAACACTGCATTACGGATTGATTCTGGTTTTGATACTCGCGTTGATTCAACTCGGTACACATTTGCTCAACACGGGACATTTGTCGGTCGCTAATTTTTTCTACGAGATGATTCATAAGTCACTGATCATGTTTGCGTCTGTGACGGGTGTTTTTTATCTGCTGAGTAATCCTGTCGGCGGTAAACAATATTTTGATCCTTACCAATGCTGGTCACCCGAAAAATTGCCGCCTGCAACTCGTCCCTGGCAAAAAATCAGCACTTTCGAACAAAGTGTTGAATTTGCGACTGATGTATTTTTTCTATTGATGCTTAACTACAGCTTGTGGATGTCCGCTACACAATTGCAAGAATTAACTATCACTTTTGCCGAACCGGTCATGATGTGGATTCCAATAATGTCTGCCATTGTGATTGCGTCTCTCATTCTGGGAATATGGAAACTGGTGTACCGCTACTGGACAGTAACCCTGTTAATACTGGATGCCATTATTTCTTTTGCCAGTGCAATTGTTTTATTAATCGTCAGCCGAATTAATCCGGTTGTAATAGATATTTCCAAAACTCAGGAGCACGCAGAAAGAATGCAAATCACCAACAAGGTTATAGAGATGGGTCTATTTTGGGTGGGATTATTCCTGGTGTTTATGGCGGGTTTGAGTGTTTATCGCGCCTGGAAGTTGTCGCGGTAAAAGAGATAAATGAGAGTTTTGCACGAATCAAAATTAATCGTCATTCCTGCGAAGGCAGGAGCCGTCAGACCAGCGAAGCTAATCCAGCGGTTAAAAAATTTCAATGAAATCAAAGTCTGGATCCCTACCTTCGCAGGGATGACGAAGTGAAACTAAACAAAAATGAATTCTTGCAAAGGTCTCTAATATTAATTTGCCAAACGCTCTGCATATTCCTTTTCCAGCTGCGTATGCACTTTCCAAAAACCCTGCGGCGTTTTGCCGTTTAAAATATCGCGCAGAATATTCAAATGTGTGTGCCAGCCGGAAGAAACGCTTAAACGCGCATTGGCATTGGTTAATCGTTTGTGCGTGACAGTGAGTTTTACCTGATCTTGCTGTTGAACTAATTCGAAGCTGACTTCCGATTCTTCTTCCGAACCTGCATTCCAAATGTAACTTAAAAGTTGTAACGGCTTGCAAGCGGTGACTTTGCCGAGCATGGGCACGTCGCCGGCGCAGTCAGAATATTTGGGTGGTGGAATATCATTCTCGGGTGAGAGTTCGGAATTGCGAAATGTGTGGTCGACTTTGCCACCGACTTTTTGTTCAACATTACCGACGGCTAGCCATTTTGCGCGTTTGTCGGAATCAGTTAAATATTGCCACACGCGTTCGATTGGGCCAGGTAATAAACGTTCGATGCGTAAAGTATCCGGCGCGGTTAATACACCATAATCGTTCATTGCAAACTCCTTAATTCCAATTATCAATTTTTACATCGTTAGGTGAAGGTTTGCCTTTGCCGGTTTCAACATAATCGCGCAGGCTTAATAAAAAAGTTGCCCATTTCATGCTGCAATGCGCGGTAAATTCCACCGCTTCGCGCCAATTTTTGTGACCGAAAAGTAAAATAGTTTGATCATCTTGTTGCGACAATTCGAAATTAATTTCGGTGTTGATCCATTCAGCTGGGCCATCCACACAACGCCAGCGAACGCAATTGGAATTAGTCTCCTCCACCTGCATCAACATGCTGCCTTTTACATCGCCATTGGTTGCGCGAAAAATAAATTCAATCTTGCCACCCATTTTGGTATCGCCACTGACTTCATTGGTCCACCAATTGGCTAAACCGGAAATGCTGGATAAAGCGGCGATTACTTTTTCGGGTGATGCTTTAATGCCGATGCGATGAATAATGTTAACCATGATTGTCTCCGTAAGGTTTTAAAAAATTCTGTCGCGCGGCGGATGAATTATTGTCGATCCTTTTGTGCTTGATCCTCTGCCAGTAACGCAGCCGTCAATGCATCCAACCGTTGGTTCCAGAATTGTTCGTAATGGCGCAACCATTCAATGCCGCCCAACATGGGCCGAGCGTCCAGCTCGCAAGTGTGGTTGCGCCCTTGAATATTGCGTCGTACCAGACCGGCCGCCTCTAACACTTTGATATGTTTGGACACAGCCGCCAGCGTCATATCAAAGGGCGCCGCCAGCTCGGTGATACCACAGGGCGCTTCCGCCAGCCGCGAAATCATCGCCCGCCTTGTGGGGTCGGACAGCGCATGAAACACGGCATCCAGTTGTTCGGATTGATTGTTTACCATTTGGTTAAGTATCCTCTCGCAAAAATTGATTGTCAACCTTTTGGTTGAATATAATCTTTTTGGGCTAATGGCGCCAGTTGGATATACTCGCCATCTTTTAATGGACATGGATTGTTAAGGAAATTTCCGATGAATACTCCCCTCTCGATTTTAAATTCCGTTTTTGGTTATCACGAATTTCGTGGGCCACAAGCAGCAGTGATTGATGCATTGGTCAGTGGCCAGGATGCATTGGTTTTAATGCCAACTGGCGGTGGTAAATCTCTCTGTTATCAAATTCCAGCATTGGTTCGCGAGGGTGTAGGCATAGTCATATCGCCCTTGATTGCGTTGATGCAAGATCAAGTGAGTGCGTTGCGTGAATTGGGTGTGCGTGCCGGTTTTTTAAATTCGTCTTTATCGGCACAGGAAGCCTGGCAAATTGAATTGGCACTGGAGCGCGGCGAATTGGATTTGCTGTATGTGGCACCGGAACGTTTAATTCAACCACGAACGCTGGAATTATTTCATCAAACAAAAATTTCCTTATTTGCAATTGATGAAGCACATTGCGTTTCACAATGGGGACATGATTTTCGTTCGGACTATTTAAAATTGGAATTGTTGCATCGCGAATTTCCGAATGTGCCACGGATTGCGTTAACGGCCACAGCCGATATTCGCACACGCGATGAAATTATTCTGCGATTGCAATTACAAAGTGCGCAGCAATTTATAAGCGGTTTTGATCGACCTAATATTCAATATCGAATCACCCAGAAAAATAATCCGAAAATTCAATTGATGCGATTCTTGCGTGAAGAACAGGCAGGAAATTCCGGGATTGTTTATTGTTTATCGCGCAATAAAGTGGATCAAATTGCGGAATGGTTAAGCCAGGAAAAATTTACTGCCCTGCCATATCATGCAGGCTTATCACAGCAAGTTAGGCAAAAAAATCAGGAACGTTTTTTACGCGAAGATAATATTATTATGGTCGCGACCATCGCTTTTGGCATGGGCATAGATAAACCCGATGTGCGTTTTGTGGCGCATTTGGATTTACCCAAAAGTATTGAAGCTTATTATCAGGAAACTGGTCGCGCCGGTCGCGATGGTGAATCCGCTACAGGATTATTGCTTTACGGTTTGGAAGATGTGGTCAAACTGCGACAAATGATGGCTCAATCCGAAGGCAGCGAAGAATTCAAACGCAATGAACAACAAAGGCTCAATGCCATGTTGGGTTTGTGTGAAATCACCAGTTGTCGTCGCCAAAGTTTATTGCGATATTTTGGTGAACATTTGGCGCAAGCCTGCGGCAATTGCGATTGTTGTTTGAATCCACCTGAAACCTGGGATGCAACCCAGGCAGTGCAAATGGCGCTTTCTTGTGTATATCGCACCGGTCAACGTTTTGGTGCGGGACATATTATTGATGTATTACGCGGCAGTAATAATGAAAAAATTCTGCAATTTGGTCACAACAAATTATCCACCTACGATATAGGCAAACATCTCAGTGCTGACGAATGGAAATCCATTTTTCGTCAATTAGTCGCGCGTGGATTATTGGATGTGAACAGCGATGGTTTTGGCGGCTTGTTATTGAATGAATCCTGCCGCGTTTATTTGCGCGGCGAAGAAAAAATTTATTTACGTCGCGATATCAAAATCGCCGTCACTTCACCCCGCCGTGCCAATATTGCCGATTCTATCGAAGCTGAAGATCAATCACTCTGGAACGCATTACGTGCTTGTCGCAAACGTCTCGCCGAAGAACATAGCGTGCCTCCTTACGTAATATTCCACGACACAACATTGCGTGAAATGCTTGAGTTCCGTCCACTCACCCCTGAACAATTACGCAACATCACCGGTGTTGGTGAAAGCAAATTAAAACGATTCGGTGAAGAGTTTTTAGCGGTGATTCGCGAAGCGGAATATGAGGGATAAGTCACAGCTTTATTTCAGTTTCCATTCAGCCTTGCAGGAATAATCTGGCTCTGTCCTGATGACATTCCTTTTGGAGGCTACAAATGAAATTATTAATTGCTACCCTGCTTACCAGTATTGGATTGATGACATCCTCTGTGGCGTTGGCAGATCGTGGACATGGTCATCATCACAAACATCGCTCTCACCATCACCACCATCATCATGAACGCACAGTAGTGGTTTATGAACGCCCTGTAGTGTATGCCAGAGTTGTATCATCCCGACCCATTTATCGTGAAGTTGCGGTTGATGTACCTTATGAAAACTGCGGTGTGGAAAGAGTTGGGTATCGCGCGGCAAACAGACGGGATTCAGCCACTGGTGCAATAGTTGGTGGTGTCGTTGGAGCGGCAATAGGGCATGAAGTCGGTGGCAGACATGATGCCTTGTTCGCAGGCTTGGCTGGCGCCAGCATAGGCCAATCGATTGCGGCTTCCAGTGGTAAAACTTATTACGAAGATCGGGAAGTTTGCAGTACCGGTTACCGCACCGAATATCGTCGTGAATTGGTGGGCTATAACGTAGGTTATGACTATAACGGACGTACTTATTACACCGAATCCGCACGTCACCCCGGCACCTCGATTCGAATTGATATTCACTGATTGGCGGTCTGGCGATTGACCTTTGTCCCGGTTCGAAGGATAGTGTGCCGGGCGCCCATCTCGTCTTTGAATCTGCGGATGATTTATGCGAATACTTATATTGTTTTTTATCCTCATCATTTCTATAGCAACTCAGGCTGATGAATTGCTTCTACCGGATCAAATAACAGGTGATGCTCCCGCTGAAACCAACTCTTACATCAGCTCTCAAGCAACAACATCTACAGCAGCACCCAAATTAACGGCCGCAGACGCGGCTGATTTGGTGGAAAAAAAGTTTGCCGGTCAGGTCATGAGTGTCACACTGTTGGAAGCCAACGCAGAAAATCCGGTTTACGGTGTAAAAATGTTAAAAAATGGCCACATGAAAACTATTTATGTGGATGCCAACACAGGGCTTTTATCCAAACTTTCTGAATAGGGATTCCGAATATGCGTATTCTTGTTATTGAAGACGAAACAGCATTGCGTGAACAAATCGTTTCACTGATAGAACATGAAAAATATGCCTGTGACAGCGCAGCTGACGGTCGCGATGGATTATTCCTGGGCACTGAATATGACTACGATCTGGCGATTATTGATTTGGGTTTACCTCTGCTGGAAGGTACAGAAGTCATTCGCCAATTACGCGCAAAATCGCGTAACTTTCCAATACTGGTGTTAACTGCACGCAGCAATTGGCAGGATAAAGTTGAAGGGCTTGAAGCCGGTGCAGATGATTATCTGACCAAACCTTTCCACCCTGAAGAATTACGCGCAAGAATTCACGCCTTGTTACGTCGCGCCAGCGGCCATGCATCCCCTGTTCTGCGTTACGGCCCGATCAGTATTGATACCAATGCCAAACGTGTATTTCGCGATAACAGTGAAGTGGAACTCACCAGTTTTGAATACAACACCCTGACTTATTTAGCTATGCATCCTGGAAAAAATATTTCCAAACTGGAACTGACCGAACATTTATATGCACAAGACTATGATCGCGACAGCAATGTGATTGAAGTATTTGTCGGGCGTTTGCGTAAAAAGCTGGACCCGGATTCGAGTTTGAATTTAATTTCAACCCAACGTGGTTTGGGTTACCGGTTTAATCCCGATATAGCGCAATGAGATCACCCTTCGCTTCCATTTCATCGCGCCTTTTTTTTGCCTCTATTTTTTTATTGCCCTCTTTCCTGGGAATAACCGGCTTTTTTCTGGATCGCGCCTTTTACCAAGGCTTGATTGAAGCAGAAGAATCACGATTACGGGGACACATCAACTTACTATTCAGCGTTGCAGAAATGCCAGATGCGAATAATCCCAGACGCAAAGGGTTGCGCATGCCACTTACCTTGATAGAACCGGATTTTGAACGCCCAAACTCAGGACTCTATGCTTACATTTTCAATGATGAAAAAGAAATTGTCTGGAGTTCAAATTCCGCATCACTGCGTGACCATCCCGAATACAGCCAGCTCTCGCACAGCAACACTCCCGGAAAAATGATTATGGATAAATTGCCCATCGAAGGTCGGGATTATTTTGTGGCTCATTATGATGTGCTTTGGGAAGACGCTAAAAACCAATCGCATCCATTTCGATTTGTGGTGATTCACAGTGGTAAAACATTTCGTTCGGAACTGGCGGCCTATAGAGGCGAACTCTGGCGATGGTTGGGCGCTGCTGCACTTTTTTTATTGATTGCACAAACCATCATTTTGCGATTCGGTTTGCGCCCTCTGAATAAATTAGCCTTGGCATTGGAAGCCATGCAAAGTGGCGACACCAATAAAATAGAGGGTAAGCACCCGAGGGAGTTGCAGAAAGTTATCGATAATTTGAATCAGGTGCTGGCCAGGGAACACTCCCTGCGCACACGTTATCGTAATAGCCTGGCGGATCTTGCTCACAGTTTGAAAACCCCTCTGGCTGTTCTACAGGGACAATTGACAAATGAACGAGGCTCCAGACAATTGGTGCACGATCAAATACAGCGAATGAATGAGGTGATCAGTTACCAGCTGCAACGAGCAGTCTCCAGCCAACAAACCGGTACCGTACGCAGAACCCGGCTGGAACCTCTGGTTGACCGTTTAATCAAGGCACTGCAAAAAGTCTATGCGCACAAAAATATAAAGATCGACAGGCAACTTGCCCCCCATTCGACCTTGATGGGTGACGAACAGGACATGATGGAGCTGGTTGGCAATCTGCTTGAAAATGCTTGTAAATATGGTCACACCCAAGTGCTGATCAGCAGCTATAAAGATGAAACCCATCTCTGGGTCACTATAGAAGATGATGGCCCCGGAGTGCCTCTGGAAGATCAGGAACGCATTCTCAAACGCGGTCAGCGACTGGACACCAATTTGCCCGGTCAGGGGATTGGTCTTGCAGTCGCAGCGGACATTGTTCAAGGCTACGACGGCAAAATCCAGGTTGGCCAGTCATCTCTGGGCGGTGCCAAATTTCAATTTGCTATACCCCTGTCCGCCTAGTTTTATCACCAACCCATAAAATATATCTGCATTATGTGAGACATGTCTCACATAAGTTTCCTCTATTCCGCACAAATTTCGCCGCCAATCGCGACTGTCGAAAAAGCAGTTCCTTGTCCAAACTGACAACATCCGGAAAAAATTATTTATCACCAGTATGTCTGTTACAAGAGGATAAGATTATGTCAAACCGTACATGCATAGCAGTCGACTCAACTTGTGATTTGCCCGCAAAATTTATTCAGCAACACAATATTCAGGTGCTGCCTATTTATATCAAACACAAAAACGGTGAGACGCTGGATTATCGTGATCCGGAAACCATGCTGAACTTTTATAGAAATCATTCGAAAGACCAATACGGTCTGGCGCAATCAGATCCTTTGTCAGTGGATGACATGACTGATATTTTGCGAGAAAAACTTTTACCTAAATATGATCTGGTACAAGTCATCACCATCAACAGTCGCAAAAGTGAAGTCTACAAACGAGTATCGGAAGCTGCCTTGGTGAATGAACCCAAATTCAGGGAAATGGAAAAAAACGAGCCTGGACGCACCCCCTTTCGCATTCGTCTTTATGATTCAATGTCAATGTTTACCGGCCATGCATTGATGGTATACGAACTGGTAAAACGCATTCACAACGACAATATGCCAATCAACCGCGCCTTGAGGGAAATCGATAATATGCGCGATCAGGTTTACGGTTACATCATCCCGAATGATTTGTCCTACATGCGCGACCGCCGTCATTTACGCAAAGCCGACAACAATATTTCCTGGGTTAATTTTCAATTGGCCAACATGTTAAATATTCGCCCCATAGTGCAACTTTATCGAGGCGACACAGATAAAATTGATACAGGTAAAGGATTCCACGGCGCACTGGAAAAATTGTTTGACCACGTCAAAAAACAAATCCCCATGGGCCTGACCAGTGAAGTTATCGCCATGAGTTATGGTGGTTTGCTGGAAGAAATAAAGGACGAACCCATAATGGTTGAATTCCGCAATTTCTGCGCACGTCACAACATCAAAACCATGCTATCGATGATGAGCATGACTGGTGCTGTGAATGTAGGCCCAAAATCTTTCGCGCTTTCATTTGCAACGGATAAAGATTTGGTTTGACCCAAGGGGGGCACTGCCCCCTTTATAAATTCCCTCCTTGTCAATGTATACGCTGGATGCGTATACTTCATAAAATCAGGATGATATGAAAGCTACCTTTGTTGAACTTCCAACCTTTGAACGCTTCAGAAAAGAGTATTTGGATGATGATAGCTTCAACCTTCTTCAACAATTTTTGATGGAATCGCCACAAGCAGGTGATTTAATCAAAGGTACTGGTGGATTACGCAAACTCAGATTTACAGATGATTACCGCCACAAAGGAAAACGTGGTGGAACACGAATTATTTATTATTGGTGGAATAATGGCTCACAATTCTGGTTGTTTACTCTTTTCAGCAAAGATGAAATGAGCGATCTTTCGGATAAAGAACGCAATTTACTTGCACAGATGTTAGAAACTGAATTGAAGTTACGAGGCAAAAAATGAAACGTAATTTATTTGAAGAACTGAGTGATGGTTTTCAGGCTTTGCGTGCGGAGCATCAAGGTAAAATAACATTAAAAAAACATGTCGTTGAAAAAATCACGGCGCCTGAATTGAAAAGCGGTGAATTAGTAAAACTTCGTCAAAACCTTAATGTATCCCAAGCGGTTTTTGCACAATATCTAAGAATTAATAAACGTACATTGGAAAACTGGGAACAAGGTCGCGTAAAACCCAACGCGCAAGCAGCAGTGCTTATAAAGATGGTAGAAAAATATCCTGACACATTGGAGCGACTCATCTCAATCTAAAAAAATGCCGACATCTCTGTCGGCATTTTTTTATTTATCGTATCCATTGGGATTTTGTGATTGCCAGCGCCAGGCATCTTGCATCATGCGCTCCAAACCAAATTTGGCTTGCCAATCTAAAATTTCTTTTGCCATTTTTGGATCGGCGTAACAACTGGCGATATCACCAGGTCGGCGCGGGACGATTTTATAAGGGACTTTTTTACCGCTGGCTTTTTCAAACGCGGCAACAATTTGCAGAACTGAATAACCCACACCTGTTCCCAAATTATAGGCACGACAACCTTGTGTGGTTTTTTCCAAACCTTTCAAAGCAGCCAGATGACCCAAGGCTAAATCCACCACGTGAATATAATCACGCACACCGGTGCCATCGATTGTCGGGTAATCATTTCCGAAAATACTCAGTTCTTTTAATTTTCCAATCGCTACTTGCGCGACATAAGGTAATAAATTATTGGGGATACCTGCAGGGTCTTCACCAATCAAACCGGATTCGTGTGCACCCACGGGATTAAAATATCTCAGCAATGAAATATTCCATTGATTACCCGGTGCTTTTGCCATATCGCGCAAAATATCTTCAACAATTAATTTACTGCGACCATAAGGATTGGTTGCTGATGTCGCAAAGGATTCGTCAATCGGTACAGAAACCGGATCTCCATAAACCGTAGCCGACGAACTGAAAATTAAATTCCAAACAGAAAACTCTTCCATGACTTCTGTCAATGTTAAAGTCCCAGCGACATTATTACGGTAATACTTCATCGGTATCTGGCTGGATTCGCCTACCGCTTTTAATCCTGCAAAATGCATTACCGCTGTAAAAGAATGTGAGGAAAACACTTTGCGCATAGCCTCTTTATCATTGATATCAATTTGATAAAGAAGTGGTTGGGTACCAGTGATTTTGGCAACACGGCTCAAGGCTTCAGGTTTGGCATTGGAAAGATTATCGACAACAATCGGGGTATAACCCGCATTTATCAACTCTACACACACGTGGCTGCCAATAAAACCTGCACCACCCGTCACTAAAATTGCAGACATATATAAGTCCTATATTTCGGAAGAGGCGCGAGTATACCTCTGAATAAACAAGGTTTCATTACGGGCTTCATAAATTCTGAGGGCAGCCCTCCAAATATTCAATTAGACGACCTGACACCAATAGAGGCATCTTATGCGCAAGACGGGTGGTTTCTTTAGATCCATAAAAACCACTCACTTATTCAACATTACCAAGAGGACTTTTAAATTGATTCATTCAAAATATACACCCCATGTTTTTTCATTTTTCATGGCTTTACTCATGTCAGGCATTATGTCATTCGTTATTTCTGCATTTAATATGGGGTTGGCTGACAGTATTTTTCTTATCTGGCTAAAAGCCTGGTTACTGGCATTTGTGATTGCGTTCCCCACTATTATTCTTGTAACACCTCTGGTGAAGAAATTGGTTTTTCTGGTGATATATACGCAATAGGTTGAAATATTTTATGACAATCAATAATTTTTACATGGCCATTTTAATTGGCATAGGTGCAACTTTGATAATGGATATTTGGGCTATCTTTTTGCTCCAAATATTCAATATACCTTCACTCAGTTTTTGTCTTGTTGGTCGTTGGCTTGGGCATATGCTACATGGAAAATTCAGCCATGAAAAAATTGCAACGGCAACCAAAATACCGGCCGAATGTATTTTGGGTTGGTCTGCACATTATCTTATTGGCGTAGCATTTGCGTTGATGCTGGTGATATTCGCGTCACAGGATTGGCTTGAAAATCCAACACCGGCGCCTGCAGCATTAGCAGGCTTGATAACATTGCTGATCCCTTTTTTTATTATGCAACCTGCATTGGGATTGGGAATCGCCGCAGCAAAAACGCAAAATCCAACACAAGCAAGATTAAAAAGTACAATAACGCATTTAATATTTGGTTTTGGACTTTATGCATCAGCCTGTGCAATAAGCTATATTCAAACCATCAATATTTTATAGGGCTTACCAATTATGGAAATTTATCAGCTGAAAACATTTGTGACGATTGCGCGAGAAGGCAGCATTACTCGCGCATCGGAATTATTGTTTCTCAGCCAGCCTGCTGTCAGTGCGCATATCAAAGCTATTGAAGATGAAATTGGTTTTGCTTTATTTGAACGCACACCGCGCGGCATGATACTCACTAAAAATGGAGCAACATTATTAGCAAAAGCCGAACAAATGATAGCCCTGCATAAAGAACTGATAGAAGAAGCCAAATACATTAAAGGAAAACCTGTTGGCAAACTCAGGCTGGGTTCCAATAGAACTCCCAGTGCACAAGTGTTGGGGAAATTATTAACCGCAATTACACAATCACTTCCGGATATTGAATTAGCTCTGGAATACGGAAACTCATCTGAAATACTCCATGCAATTCGTAATAATTCCATCGACGCGGGTTTCTATACCGACACAGGTGTAATCCATGATGATTTGCAAACACTGGATGTTGACCACTTCGGTGTGTACCTCGCAGCACCGGTAGATTGGATCAAGAATATTGACAAAATTGACTGGCAGGAAATAAAAAACATGCCATGGATATGCCCGGCATCCAATACCTGCTGTGGTCGCGTTGCTGAAAATTTATTTGAACGCGAAAAATTCCGTCCGCAAAAAATAGTCAATGTCGATCAGGAAAAAGTAACACGCACATTAATTGCAGGCGGTGTGGGTTTGGGATTTTTACATGCCGATACTGCGTTGGATGCAGCTGCAAAAGGTGAAGTCGTTTTGTTGGGGGATATTCAACAGCAAGTCAAAGTAAAATTTGCTGTTGTTGCTGAACGTATGCGAGAGCCATTAATTAAAGCAGTGTTTGAATTGGCGGAAATCTTCGCCCTTAATTAATTCCCCACTTTGAAAAAGGGGGGTTAGGGGGGATTTAAAATCTCAGAAAAATTGACCATCTTAAATCCCTCCCCCGCCTCCCTTTTTCAAAGGGAGGAGCTAAACACTCAAATACCGCTGAACCAAATCATCATTTAAATCTTTAATTGGCCCTGTCGCCACAACACTACCTTTTTCCATAATAAAAAAATCATCCGCAATACGGCGGGCGAATGGTAATTTTTGTTCGACCAACAAAACGGTTAATCCCAATTCGCGATTTAATTTTCGAATTACCTCCCCAATATCACGCACCACATTGGGCTGAATACCTTCTGTAGGTTCGTCAAGAATTAATAATGACGGATCCAGTACCAAAGCGCGACCAATCGCTAACTGCTGTTGTTGCCCACCGGATAAATCACCACCACGACGATTCTTCATTTCTTTCAAAACCGGAAACAATTCATAAATCAGCGGAGGAATGCTTTTGATTTTATCTTTACGAGCACCCAATGAAATTTTTAAATTTTCTTCGACGGTTAGCAGTGGAAAAATTTCGCGCCCCTGGGGTACATAACCTATTCCCGTACGCGCGCGCGATTCAGTTGAGAGTTTATTAATATCGTAACCATTTAATTGAATATGGCCATCGCGCACTGGCAACAACCCGGTGATACATTTCAACAAAGTCGTTTTGCCAACACCGTTACGGCCTATCAAACAACCACAAGTACCTTTTCTTAATTGCAAACTTAAATCCCAGAGTATGTGGCTCTGGCCATAATATTGATTAATCGATTTAATATTCAGCACGGATTATTCTCCCAAATAGACTTCGATCACTTTGGGATCGTTTTGAACTTGATCCATAGTACCCTCCATTAACACTGATCCCTGATGCAACACAGTCACTTTTTTCGCAATCGATCTAACAAATTTCATATCGTGCTCAACCACAATGACCGAATGTTTGCCCGCAAGTGAAGTTAATAATTCGGCGGTTTTTTCGGTTTCCTCTCCGGTCATACCAGCAACCGGTTCATCAACCAATAACACTCGCGGGCTTTGCATCAACAACATGCCAATTTCCAGCCATTGTTTTTGTCCATGCGATAAAGCTCCAGCGTTTTTATAGCGCAAATCTTGTAAACCAATTTGCACCAACACTTCATCAATACGGTATTGCTGCTCTTTGCTGATGGCCTTCATTAATGTTTTCCACACGCGTTTATCTGCCGCCGTTGCCAGTTCCAGATTTTCGTAAACATCCAATGCTTCAAATATTGTTGGCTTTTGAAATTTACGACCAATACCCCCGCGTGCAATTTGGTGCTCGGATAATTCCAATAAATTAATCTGCTGACCGAAATAAACTGTACCAGTATCCGGTTTGGTTTTACCGGTAATGACATCCATCATAGTCGTTTTGCCTGCACCATTTGGCCCGATGATGCAACGTAATTCACCTTCTTCAATGTAAAGATTCAAATCATTCAAGGCTTTGAAACCATCGAAACTGACACTGATGCCCTCAACATACAAAATAATTTTGTGACTGGTATCGAGAGGCGCACCAAAATTTGGATCTTTTTTCGGTAACACATTTAATGCTTGAACGGAAAGATTCATCAGGCTTTTTCTCCCAGCGTTTTATCTTCTAACAAGCCATCAGATTCTTTTATCGATTTTTTTCCAAATCGGGAAAATAAACCGACAATACCTTTTGGTAATACCAAAGTGGCTAATACAAATAATGCACCTAATACAAATGACCAGGATTCCGGAGAGTAAGTCGTAAATAATGTTTTGCCATAATTTACCGAAAATGCACCAACAACGGCACCGTACAAAGTGCCACGCCCTCCGGTTGCGACCCAAACCACCAACTCAATCGAATTTAACGGCGAGAATTCATTGGGATTAATAATGCCGACTTGCGGAACATAAAGTGCACCGGCAATTCCCGCGAGCACCGCAGAAAAAACAAATAACCACAATTTATAAGATTCCACTTTGTATCCACAAAACCGGGTACGGCTTTCTGCATCGCGAATGGATACAATAATCTTGCCCATGCGCGAAGTTACAATATAGCGACATGCCAAATAACCCAAAATTAACATCAAAGCCGATGCAATAAAAAGTGCAATACGAGTCGTATCAGCGGTGATCGGAAAACCTAAAATATCTTTAAAATCCGTTAATCCATTGTTGCCACCAAACCCCATTTCATTGCGTAAAAATGCCCACATTAAAGCGTAAGTTAATGCTTGTGTGATAATCGAAAAATACACACCGGTCACACGCGAACGAAATGCCAGCCAACCAAAAACAAAAGCGAGCAATCCGGGAATTAACACAATTAAAATCAATGCAAACCAGAATTGATCCAGGCCCTGCCAATACCAGGGCAATTCAGTCCAATTTAAAAACACCATAAAGTCAGGTAGTTCCGGATTTCCATATTGACCACGACCACCAATTTGTCGCATCAAATACATACCCATTACATAACCACCCAGCGCAAAAAAAGCACCGTGTCCCAAAGATAAAATTCCGCAATAACCCCAAATTAAATCCATTGATAGCGCGAGTAACGCAAAACACAAAAATTTTCCAACCAAGGTGACGGTGTATGTGGACACATACCAGGAAGATGCCGGATCAATTAATAAATTTCCAATAGGGACATAAATCATCGCTAACAATACTATGCCGAGTACCAGCATACCGCCGCGATCATTGAGTAATAAACGTTTGGTTAGCATGTAATTTTTTCTCTTTCATTTGAAAAATTTTGCAAATTTTTTTACCCCCTCCTAACCTCCCCCTTGGTAAGGGGGAGGAACCTTACTCCCTATTTAATTAAACAGGGAGTAATTCCCCACTTTGAAAAAGGGGGGTTAGGGGGGGATTTAAAATTTCAGAAAATTTGACCATCTTAAATCCCTCCCCCGCCTCCCTTTTACAAAGGGAGGAGCCAAAATCAATCCGCCGCCGCCCTACCCTTCTGCGGAAATAATCCTTTCGGTTTTTTCTGGATAAATAAAATCAACAAAACCAGCACCATGACTTTTGCCAATACCGCACCGGCAAAAGGCTCCATAAATTTATTTAAAATACCCAAACCCATTGCACCAACCAAAGTGCCCCACAAATTTCCAACACCACCCAACACCACCACCATAAAGGAATCGATGATGTAACTTTGTCCAAGATTGGGGCCAACGTTTGTTAATTGTGAAAGTGCCACACCCGCTATGCCTGCGATACCAGAACCCAAACCAAATGTCATGGCATCAACCCAATTGGCTTTCACACCAACAGCACGTGCCATATTGCGATTTTG
>CAMLRJ010000023.1 GCA_946482345.1 uncultured Cellvibrio sp. | reverse complement strand
GCTCAACGACCTGAATTACAAAGTTGTTGAAAGTCAGATGATTGCATCTGAAATAGCCTCTCTCAAGGAGATGAATATTCCTTATGTTGCAGGCTTGTTTCAACTGTGGTGTATCAAGGAGGCTTTGTCAAAAGTATTGAAGACAGGTTTAACCACTTCCTTTGATATTTATGAAACTTATGATCATCAATTTCAACATAATAGGCTTAATTGTCAATTCACTCATTTTTATCAGTACCAGGCCGTTGCCTGGAAATTTAATAATACAGTCGTTGCTGTGGTGTACCCTAAAAACGTGAAGCTCGATATCAATGAAAAAGAAATTTTTCATGGATTGTACAATTAATATTTGATTTCAAAAGGAGAATTTAAAATGACTATTCTTAATACCAGAATTGATTTTTCAATTGATGAACTGGATTTTTTCGCAGACCTTAGCCGCGATTACAACCCGCTGCATATGGATGAATCCTATGCTTACAAAACCCCTTTTGGCCAGCGTGTGGTGTTTGGGATATTGGCTGTATTAAAGTGTTTATCGCACACCCGTTTTCATGATCAATTAAATTTAACCCGCATCAGCGTTGAATTTCATAACACTATTTTTGTGAATATTCCCTATTCATTGGATATTGTTGAAACCTCAAAAACCACAGGTAGTCTGGAACTCAAAGATCAATCCAGAGTGTTACTGCGGCTTAAATACGAACGTACAGAAACACCACCAATAGTCAGCTCCGGCAAGGATGTGTCGGCATTATCCATTCGGCAGAATGCTAAAAACTGGCAGATAGAAAATTTATCGGAAGGCCAACAATTCACAGGTTGTTATGCCTTGGGCCATGATAAAAAAGATCACCAAAACCCGAAACTAAACTGGTTTTCCAAACATTATGAAAATACCTTGTTAATGCTGACCAGTTATCTGGTCGGCATGGAAGTCCCCGGCAAACAAGCATTATTTTCAAGACTTGAACTGGATTTTCAAAAAGCGGTTCCCAGTGATACACACCTTCGATATGCGGTTACATTAAATAAAATTGAAAAAGATCTTGGGCTTTTGTTTTTGGGCTTGAATGTTATCGATTATGACAACACAGTGATTGCGACTGCGAAGATTCAGGCTTTTATTCGCAAAAGCCTCAAGCCTGCTGATCTCGAAAAAATTCAGGGGAGTCTGGGGTTTAACGGTTTTCCATTGGAAAATAAAACAGCTTTGGTGATAGGTGGCAGTCGTGGTTTGGGTGCAGCGCTGGTGCAATCACTGGCTATTGCCGGAGCCAATGTTTATTTGAATTATCTTCATTGTGATGAAGAAGCCAAAGCATTGCAGGAATCGTTAAATGATGCCGGTTATAAAGTGAATCTTATTAAAGGATCTTTGTGTGATGCTTTTTTGTGTGAATCGGTTCGCAATGAAATTCTTGAAACAGAATCCAGTCTGGATATAGTTATTTGTAATGCTTGCAGTTCACCTCAGGTGATGAACATAGAAGACGCCAGTTTTTCCGGTTTCGGCCAATACCTGGAACAAAACATCAAACTGGTGAGTAAACCATTAAGTGTTTTTACGGAAAGCCTCAATCAGTCAAAAGGAATATTTTGTGCAATCTCATCGATTTATGTTGAAACCGGCTCAAAAGATTTTCCTCAATATGTTGCTTTGAAACAGGCAGTGGAAGGTCTGGTGAAGTCAGCCAGTGCGCAAAATAAAAATATTCATTATCTATTACCAAGGCCGCCAAAATTATTAACCGATATGAGCAATACGCCTATAGGCAGTATCGGCGCGATTAAACCTGAAAAAGTGGCGGTGGATATAGTCAAACAATTGGTTGATATGGAATCTGCCCAACAAAATCTGGTTGTCATAAACGACTTTACTGATCATAAAACAAAAACGCATCCGGTCAATAAAGAGGTGTCGAAAAAAAACAGCCTGGAGCCAAAAAACCATAATGTTCAAACAAAACCAAAATCAAATGCCGGTAGAAAAATATGTATAGGTGCAAGCTTCAGCATTGATTTGGTATTGCCTTCAATGGAATTCCTGGCGGATAAGTTGCATTGGGACATGGATTTTGAAGTAACAGCTTACAATCAGGTATTTCAGGAATTGCTGTCACCCATGAGCAGTTTTAATCAGAATAAACAGGGTAATAATCTGTTGTTTATTCGTCTTGAAGATTGGATTCCTTATTCACATCAAAAAGATAAAGTTTCGGATGAGATTGAATCCTTGCAAACATTACTCGATAACGCCTTGCATGAATTTATTGAAGCGGTTCAGGTTTATGCAAGCCAACAGAAAACTCCACTGGATATTTTTATTTGCCCTAGGTCTGTCAACCTTATCCAGCAAGTCGAGTTAAATGCACATTTCGATCTGATTGAAAATAAATTATGCGATCAGTTATCGGCTATTGAAAAAGTCACCATTCGTACGATGCAGGATTACCACGCAATTTACGCTGTGCAGGGCTACGATGACCCTATGCGTTTACAGATGGCACATATTCCTTACACAGATGATTATTTCAAAACATTGGGTGTTATTGCGATTCGTTCACTGTTTAATTATCAACTGTCTCCTTTCAAGGTGATAGTGCTGGATTGTGATAATACTTTGTGGAAAGGCGTGTGTGATGAAACCGGGCCATTGAATGTTGTTATCAGTCCTTCATTAAAATCGTTCCAACAATTTTTAATTCGTCAACAGGAAGAAGGTATTCTGCTTTGCCTGTGCAGTAAAAACCGTGAACAGGCAGTCTGGGATGTGTTTGATCAGCACCCGGATATGTTATTAAGCAAACAACATCTGGTTGATTACGCTATTAATTGGGAAAACAAATCCGACAATATCAAAGCACTTGCAGAAAGGCTTAATCTGGGTTTGGACAGTTTTATTTTTATCGATGACAATCCGGTTGAGTGTGCACAAGTCAGGGCACATTTGCCTGCTGTATTGACATTGGAAATGCCACAGCAAGAAGAAAATATTCAATCCATGGTGAATCATTTCTGGGTGCTGGATAAAAAGCGCGTTACCCAGGAAGACAGATCGCGCACACGTTTGTATCAGGAAGACAAAGCGAGAAAATATTTCCAACAACAGTCCTCCGGCTTTGCCAATTTCCTGGATTCACTGAATATTCAGTTGGATTTTGCAGCCGTTGATGAAACTAATATTGCACGCGTTGCGCAACTTACCAAAAGAACCAATCAATTTAATCTCAGCAGCATCAGGCGCAGTGAATCGGAAATACTGGAATTGATTGCATCAGGTTATCAGGCATTTGCGGTATCGGTAACAGATAAATTTGGTGATTACGGAATTGTTGGTTTGGTATTGGCGTGCGCAGAAAAAAATCAGCTATTGATCGATACTTTCCTGTTAAGTTGTCGTGTATTGGGCAGGGGTGTTGAACACAAAATTGTTACTTATTTGGCAAGCATGGCCGAATCTTTTGGTTTACAACAAGTGGTTTTTCGTTATGTGCAATCGAAGAAAAATGAACCCCTGTTAAAATTTCTGAATACTATTGCGTCACAACTCCAGCTGACACACAGAATTGCTGCGGATGTGGAACAACAGGATTTGCAGGTTGATAGTCACAGTTTAAAAGGTTTTATCCTTGATCTTGATCATCAGCAAGCAGAAGCTACCGGCGTAAATGAATCAGCACCAAAAATTACCAGCCAATCAGCAGAGCAACTGCAAACAGCTTTGGAATCTTGTGTTTTTGTGTATTCCAATCTTGATCGACTTAACGAAGATCTGCCCAAAACCCAGGCAGTATCCAATCTGGATAGCAGCTCACACACAGAATCAGTGATTAATATTTTCAGCCGTATATTAGGTGTTGATGAAAGTTTGATTGATATTCATGAAGATCTGGAAAATCTGGTTGATGAATCATACAAAATTGTCGATTTAACCGTCGCCTTAAAATCGGTTTATCCTGAAATACCGCAAACTTTATTATTCGAAACTAAAAATATTAGCGACATCATTCATTTTGTATCCGGCAATAAAACCAGCTTGAATGATCCTGTCAAGATTAAATCCAGTATTCAGCAAAATGATGAAGAAATTGCCATTATTGGTATTAATGGCATATTCCCAGGCGCTAAAAATATTGAAGAGTTCTGGAAAAATCTACGAGAAGGCATTTGCAGTATTCGTGACATACCGACTGAAAGATGGAATATAGAAGAATATTTTTCTGCTGAAGCCTCTCTGGATAAAACCTATGGAAGATCTGGCGGGTTTATTGATAATCCTTATAGATTTGATAACCAGTTTTTTGGTATTTCGCCGCGTGAAGCTGAAACCATGGATCCACAACAGCGTTTGTTTTTGCAAACCGTTTGGGGATTATTGGAAGACGCCGGTTATACGCGCAACAGTTTGTCTAAATCAACAGGTGTTTTTTTGGGCGTGATCTCCAGTGATTATGCGTTGAATGCTTATCAGGCAGCGTTGCAAGGTTTCAGTCATTATCGTATGAGTGATTTGTACCAAATTCCCAACAGAGTTTCCTATTACTTTGATTTGCATGGCCCCAGCCTTGCGATTGATTCTGCTTGTTCGTCATCAGCCACAGCTTTGCATTTGGCTTGTTCAAGTTTGCGCAACGGTGAATGCGCAACGGCGATTGTAGGCGGTGTCAATTTAATTACGCACCCGAGTCGTTTTATTCAATATTCGCAAATGCAAATGATTTCAAAATCTGGCATTTGTTCACCTTTTTCTGATGCTGCCGATGGCACTTTATTTGGTGAAGGTGTTTGTGCTTTGTTATTAAAACCATTATCGGCAGCTTTGGCGGATGGCGATAATATTCAGGGGGTCATTAAAAATACATCGGTAAATTCCGGTGGCAAAACCAATGGTTTTACTGTTCCCAACCCTACTGCGCAAGCAGAGTTGATTCGTAATGCGTTGGTGGAAAAAAATATTCCACCAGAGAGTATCAGTTACATTGAAGCCCATGGCACAGCGACTAATTTGGGTGATCCAATTGAAGTCAGGGGATTAACAGAAGGGTTTCATGCAGCAGCAGAATTATTGAATGATTCGGTTGATAACAATGATCCCTGGTGTGCATTGGGTTCAGTAAAATCCAACATAGGTCACCTTGAATCCTGCGCTGCATTGGCTGGCATTATTAAATGCCTGATGCAAATGAAACATAAAACCCTGGTGCCATCCTTAACACGCGGTGCGGAATCAAAAAATAATGATCCGGTCATTGCGAATTCAAAAATTCATTTCGATCAAACACCATTTAAATTGCAATATGGCTTAACAAATTGGAATGTCGATAAGTTTCCACGCAGGGCAGGGGTGTCATCTTTCGGTGCAGGTGGTTCCAACGCACATGTTATTCTCGAAGAAGCACCCGAACAGTGGGTAGAACCTTCATCTGATGAAAATCAGGTTGCCATTTTATCTGCCCCTTCTGCTGATGGATTGCATTCTCTGGTATCGAGATTGCGTGATTATTTACTTGATCATAACGATATTCAGTTGCAACAGCTTTGTTATACCTTGCAAACAGGCAGGGAAGTGTTTGAACATAAACTGGTGATTGTCTGCCGATCATTGCATGAATTGCAGCATGCATTAATGGATTGGTTGAATAGTGGTACGACATTTCATTGGTATCAGGATGCGCAATGGCTTATGCAACCCAGTGTTGAAAATGCACCGGACATTATCCAAGCTGCTGCCCAATTTCTAAATGCAAAAAATCCGGACTGGCGAAAATTCTACAAGGGTGTTATTCCGAAAATATCTTTACCCGGTATAGAGTTTTCAGGAAAAGATTTTAAAATACCTGAAAAGTATCAGGTTTTACCTGTCAAGAAACAGATGGAATTTGTCGAAAAATCTACCCGTGATAACCCGTTTCTTGGCAAAAAAATTCAATCTCCATTTATTGAAGATACACTTTTTGCATCCCGTTTTGATTTAAAAAATTTACCTTATCTGACAGATCATCGCATTTATGAATCGGTTGTTGTACCAGGATCTTTATATGTTGCCTATGTGTTAACCCTGGCGCGAAATATCTGGCCAGCAGAGATACATAAAATTCATAACCTGACATTTGTTCGCGCCATGTTGCCCAATCAGGATCAACCTGTGCAATTGGTTGCCAAACAAAACAAACAAAAAGATTTGCAACAAATTTCATTGGTGAGCTATCAGGCAGATGATCAGTGGATAGAACACTTCAATTGCCAATACACGCGACTTACAGACCTATCTGGACGTATTCCTGAAGCAGTGAATATTCATGATATTCGTGAACGTATGCAGAATAGTATTAACACCAACGATTTCTATCGCGAATCGACAGAAATCGGTTTTCATTGGGGGCCTGATTTCCAATGTGTGCAGGAACTATATCGCCGTGATGGTGAAGCAATTGGACGTGTCAGTTTGCCGGAATCCTTGCGTACAACTCAGGCAGATTATGCAATTCATCCGGCATTTCTCGATGCCTGCTTTCAAGTATTTGTTCCGGGTATGTCTTCTTCCGGATTACAAAAAGAATCCAGGCAAGCCTATTTACCCTTGGGTGTTAATCAAGTCTTTTTCTATAAGCCTGTGCCATTAACCGTTTGGTCGCATGTGGTCACAAAAGATGATTTGAAAAAAGATTCATTGACTATTGATATCTATCTGTATGCAGAAGATGGTTCTGTAGTGGCTTATTTTAATGAGATGCAGGTGTTGCGCACATCCAGGGAAGCGCTGAAAAACCTTGCCAGTAAATCCTCGGATATGGATCTGGTTTATCAAACCAACTGGATGAAACTGGATGTTGAGAATCAGAATAATTCCGTCGCAAAAACGCTGCTGCTAACAGGTCATACTTACCCGGTTTTGCAAAAAACAATAGCCAAGAACGCAGTTGGCAATAATCAATTCTTTGCAGGAAAAGAAAAATTAACAGAAGCATTGTTAACTGATAAGCCCGTCAGTTTGATTTATTGCCTTGAGCCTCTGGCTATTACAGCCAGTGACACTGCAGAGGTCATTACACAAGCGATCATGAACAATATCCGTGAAATAAAATCACTGATTAATTCAATCGACGCCTACACCAAACAGAAATCGGTAAAACTTTATTTGTTGTCATATGTTGATCAGAGTATTTCATCACTGGAAAAAACATTTCAAAGCCTTGGCCGTGTCATTGCCCTTGAATATCCGGATTATTGGGGTGGATTTATTGAGCTTGAATCCACTATTGAAAATGAAAAAATGCCAGCTGAAAACATTTGGCAATGTTTGGATGCCAAAGAAGACCATTTCCGTATAGGCCATCATATTCAGGTACCAAGATTACAGAAGTTGCCATTGCCTTCCTCCAATAATACGCATTTGGATGCCAATGCGACTTATCTGCTGACGGGTGCGTTTGGCAGTTTGGGCAGGCCCGTTGTGGAAAATATGCTTGCAGAAGGTGCAAAAAAATTATTGCTGCTGAGTCGAAAACCCATGACATCCGACATGCAGGATTTTGTAAAACAAATGGAAACAAAAGGAGCCATTATTGATGTCTGTGTTGTTGCTCTTGATAATTTGGATCAGTTGCATACACAACTTTCTGGAAAATTACAGGATATAAAAGGTGTAGTGCATTTGGCTGGACTTTTGGATGATGGTGCATTCAATAATTTAACAGAAGCACAATTCCTGAAAGTTTTGTCACCGAAAGTACAAGGCACATGGAATTTGCATTTATTGACGCAATCACTGCCGCTGGATTTCTTTATTTTATTTTCTTCTGCATCTTCTCTGCTCGGAGCAGCAGGTCAAGCCAATTATGCATTGGCAAATGGATTCATGGATGCATTTGCACATTATCGCCATGCATTGGGATTAGCAGCCTGTAGTGTGAACTGGGGCCCATGGTCGGAATCAGGCATGGCGGCAGACCAATCGAAATCCCGTAAAAATTGGACCAACGATTCTTTCGGCGGTTTATCTTCATCGAAAGGTCTCGCGTTATTTTCACGTTTACTGCATCAGAATATTCAGGCAGCGCAAATAGCGATTTTGCCTTATCGATGGTCGGAGTTATTTAATCATTTCCCCGTGCCAGCTATTCCGTCCATTTTAAAACAATTGGCGAACTCTCATTTGTCATTAGCAACAGATGAAAAAAATGACGCCGATGAGATGATTACCCAATTGCAATCACCCGGCATGGTATTGGCGGATCGTCAACAATTAGCGGTTGAATATTTGCGTGGACAAGTCAGAAAAATATTGGGCTTTTCTGATAATGACACCATTGATATTCACCGTTCATTTCTGGATATAGGATTTGATTCACTGATGGCAGTTTCTTTCCGCACTGCACTTGCCAAGACTTTTGCCTGTTATTTTCCTGCGACTTTGATTTTTGATTATCCCAATCTGCATAGCCTGGCGGATTATCTGGTTGATCAAATAATTGCAATGAATGAGGAAGAAAAAACCGAAACAAAAGAGATTCTGGAAATAACAGATAAAAAAATTGATACAACAGAAAAAACAGAAACACGAGTAACAAATACCCCGGTTGACATGCTTGATATTTCTCAATTAAGCCAAAGTGAATTGGATGCATTACTTGAATCAGAACTTAACGACATTGAAAGGATATTGGAAATATGAACACTCAAGACATTAACGCAAGCCAAACCCAGAAAGCATTGATTGCTGTGAAAGCAATGAAACAAAAGCTGGAGGATATGCAGAAGCGTAAAACTGAACCTTTGGCTGTCATCGGCATGTCGTGTCGATTACCGGGAGGTGTCAATTCACCGGAAGAGTTTTGGCAATTGCTTGTTGATAAAAAAGATGCGATTACGGATATTCCGCAAGACAGATGGAATCTTCAGGATTATTTTGATGAAGATCCTGCAGAGCCTGGAAAACTTTATGTGAAACAGGGTGGATTTGTTGAAGGCCCTTATCAGTTTGATCCGGAACTTTTTGGATTATCCAAAAGAGAATCCATGAGTATGGACCCACAACAACGTCTGTTGCTTGAATTAAGTTGGGAAGCAATGGAGCGTGCGGGCATTGCGCCGCGCAAATCAGAATCCCGCCACAATACCGGATTATTTATTGGTATGGCGACCAATGATTATGCGCGATTTCATATGCATTCTGCAGACACTTGCGATATCGATGTTTATTCTTTTACAGGTTGTGCGCCCAGTATTGCCAGCGGCAGGATTTCACAATTACTGGATTTGGGTGGCCCCACCTTAACACTGGACACTGCCTGTTCATCGTCAATTGTGGCATTACATTTGGCACGACAAAGTATTTTAAATGATGAATGTGAAATCGCATTGCTAGGCGGTGTTAATTTAATTTTGACACCGGAGAATACAGTGTATTTTTGTAAAACCAGTGCACTTTCTCCAGATAACCGTTGCCATACCTTTGATGAAAAAGCCAATGGTTATGTGCGCTCGGAAGGTGCGGGTGTGATTGTATTAAAACGTTTAAGCCAGGCAATCGCCGATAAAGATAATATTCTTGCGGTGATGTTGGGTTCTGCGATTAATCACGATGGTGAAGGTATTGGTTTAACAGCACCCAATGGTGATTCGCAACAACGTTTGGTTGAAAAAGCATTAAAAGTTTCCGGTGTGAATCCCGAGGAAATTTCTTACATAGAAACACATGGCACAGGAACACCTTTGGGTGATCCAATTGAATTACAGGCATTGGGCCGCGTATTTTCTTCACGCAATGATTCAATTGCCATAGGTTCCTGTAAAAGTAATATTGGCCACACAGAAGCTGCTGCAGGTGTGGCCGGTATTATAAAAACGATTTTGTGTTTGCAACATAAACAGCTTGCACCTAATTTGCATTTTAATCAGCCGTCCAGTTTTATTCCCTGGCAAAAGTTACCCTTGCGTGTTGTCAAGGACGTCGAAGACTGGCAGCCCATTTCCGGTAAACGCATTGCAGGTGTGAGTTCATTTGGTTTTAGCGGTACCAATTCCCATGCACTTTTTACTGAAGCGCCTGTTGCATCTGTTGATGCCACTACAACAACAGCAACTGCGCAGATTCTGGTTTTATCCGGAAAAACGTCCAGTCGCCTTAAAACTGCTGTCAAAAAATCATTGGATTTTTTGAAATACAATCGCGATATTTCATTGAATAATTTTTGCTATTCCATGAATCGTGGCAGGCATCATTTTGCCAATCGTCTGGTTATAGATTGCAATAGTTTGCAAGATCTGGAACAAAAACTGCGTTCCTGGTATCAACAAAATACTGTAAATACGGTTAAAAAAAATCAGGATAAATTACCCATAGCGATGGAGTTACGTCAGTCTGCGGACAATATGCAATCCGTGTTTTCTTACATGAAACAACACAATCCCTACTACAAAAAAATACATGACGATTGCGAGTTGCTGTTTCGTGCCCATGGATTACTGATGCCTGAATCAAATCAGGAGGAAGTAGCCTATCTCGCCGAATTCCAGCATTACCCTGAACTCTTTTGCCAATACTACGCATGGATCAAGTGGGTAGGTGATGTTATTGGCCGAATAGGTTATTTGAGTGTCGATTCCATCGCTGCACTGGCCGCTGCCTGTTATGCAGAAGAAATAACACTGGAAAATGCCGTCGCGCTTTG
Source organism: uncultured Cellvibrio sp. (assembly GCA_946482345.1). The sequence continues at coordinate 5,402 of CAMLRJ010000023.1, read as the reverse complement.
TGCCATGTTTGTTAAAGGAAAACATTTTGCAATACAAACCAAAACAAAAAATTCAGCAAAAACAGCCTGTCAGATCAACGGGCAATATGAATTTAAGGAAAGAAATTTTGATGATTGGTACAAAATTCTAACAACACCTGTTACAACCACAGTTGTGGAAAACAGTTTTGGCAGCAAATCGTCTATTTTAATGATCAATGCTGCAACCCCTTCTTTAGCATCACCATTGCATAAGGAAATTCATTTGCCTGCGTTGTCGTTGGCCATGGATAGTTTTATCAACCAATTGATTGGCTTTTTCATCAATGAAGCCTATGACATTAATTGGAATTTGTTTTATCAAGGACAGGATTTTCATTTTATTCCTGTACCGATTATGGATTTTGAACGGGATCAATACAAACTGGATGCACCGGTGGCAAATAAGCAAAAATCATTAACAGTCACATCTGTTGGTCATCCATTGTTGGGTAACCGGATTTTTGTGCCGCAATCATCGTCTATTATTTATCAGCAATCCATCAAGCCGGGCCAGGTTAAATTCCTGCTTGATCATGGCTTCCTTAAAAAAGTAGTCGTGCCAGCAACGGCTTATCTGGAAACAATTTATGCTGCAATAAAATCTGCAGGCCTGGAAGCGAATGCCCAGCTTGAAGAAGTTATTTACCATGCCGGTTTGTATTTGCCGGAAGATGATGTTGTCTATACACAGGTGGTTTTATCCGGCCCTGATTTCAGTGATGTGGAATTGTTGAGCGCAACCGAAAGCCAATTGCTGGCAGACGTGAATTGCGAATGGACATTACACTGTTCTGCAAAAATCAATAAAGACATTAATAAAAGTCATGAAGCTGTTCCGGTATTTTCCAATATGTCATCGCTGTCTTCATTGAAAGCGAGTCCCGTCACGCAAGACTTTTACAAAGGCCTCAATGAATATGGTTATTTGTTCGGACCCGCACATCAGGGTGTGACACACATTTTGCATCCTGATCAAAAAACTTGTCTTGCGTTGGTGGAATTACCTGATTCTATTGTGATGGAATTCGACCAATATCTTTTTCATCCTGCGCATCTGGATTCTTGTTGCCACAGTATATTGACATTGTTGGATAAAAATAATCCGGATTCTATTTTTATTACCATCGGTAAAGATCAGGTCAAGGTGTTGCAAGCTGCAGAAAGAACAGTGTTGGTGAAAGCAACATTAACTGAAAAAACAGATTTTTCAGTTAAGGCTGATATGGAAATTTATAATCTGCAAGGCCAATGCCTGGCTTATGTCAAAGGTTATACTATGAAAGCGGTTCAGCGGCATTTATTGAATCCTGAAATCGCGGTTACACAAAAAGTTGAACCCATAAAAACCCATATTGACATGCAAAAAATGGCTGATTGGCTTTATGTGAATCAATGGCATGAAATAACATTGGATAAAATAAAAAATTTACAGCAAACCCATTGGTTAATTGCAGCACATGATTCTGCTCTGAATCACAATCTTGCAGAAGTGCTGCAAAAAGTGATCAAAGATGCTGGTGGCACATCACAATTGCTTGATAAAGCAGAAATTAATTCCATTCATAATCTTATTCAGTCAGCATCGAAAAAAACAGGCGTTATTTATCTGGCTGCTGATTATGATCGACTGGATGAATCCAATAATCAATTAATCAGTCAATCTGTTGAGTCCCGGTATGTTGAATTAACGGAAATTCTGAATGCGATTCCGGTTATGGAAAATTCCTTTATGGGAAGCCCTGTCAATTTATTTGCCCTGACAAAAGGCAGTATTCCTGTTGATCAATCAGAACCCTATCTGGATTTAACAGGCTCTGCACTATGGGGAGCTGGTCGCAGTATTTTATTGGAAAGACCGGATATTCGTTTTGCTAATATTGATCTTGACCCTGTATTCCCGATTGAAAAAGGTGAGGCATTAACAAGTGTATTGGCTGATGCTTATCCACAAGAAGATCAATTTGCCATTCGTGATGGAAAAATATGGGTCAATCGTTTGCAAAAACAAAATACCGAAACTCCTGAATCAGAAACGGATTTAAAAATTGATTTCAATCAGGATTTCAAACTGGCAATTGATGAACAGGGTGCTATAGACAATCTCTACTATAAAACAGTTACTGCGGAAACATTAAGCGATGATGAAGTTGAAATTGAAATGTCAGCGGCTGCATTGAATTTTTACGATGTAGTCACTGCACTGGATTTAATTGATACCTCAATTGTTAATGGTAAAGCAAATGACGAATGTCGTTTCGGACTGGATGCAGTAGGCCGAATTTCCCGCATGGGTAAATCGGTTAAAGGTTACCAAATTGGTGATTGGGTAATGGGTTTTGCAGCGGGCTGCCTGGCTAAACGAGTGAAAGTACATTATCAATGTATTGCACACAAGCCGGATAATTTCAGCATTCATGAAACTGCCACCATACCAACCGCTTTTTTAACGGCCTACTATGCGTTAGTTACACTCGGTAAAATGAAAAAGGGTGACAAAGTATTGATCCATGCAGCAGCAGGTGGTGTTGGTATTGCTGCAATTAATCTGGCCAATATTATTGGTGCAGAAGTCTATGCAACCGCCAGCTATGCAAAATGGCCTTTGCTAAAAAGTCTGGGAGTAAAACATATTTACAATTCCCGTACTTTGGAATTTGCAGATCAAATTTTGAAAGACACCAATGAGCAAGGGGTTGATCTGATTCTTAATTCGTTCATCGGTGAATACATTTCAAAAAATGTGGATGTGTTAAAACCTGATGGACGTTTTGTTGAAATCGGTGAACGCGAAATATTAACGGAAGAACAAGTCAACAGTTTTGGCAAACCTTTTAGTTATTATCCATTCACTTTGTTTGAAATCAGCCGCGATCATCCTGAACAAATTACTGATATGTTCAATGAAATGGCGCCTTTGTGGAAATCCCGACAATTTACCGGTATTCCATTTCAATTATTCCAGGCAAGGCAAGTCAAAAATGCATTCCGTATGATGCAACAGGGTTTGCATAAGGGAAAATTGGTAGTTTCATTGGAAGATGAAAAATCAGTATCCACAAACAAAGAGATAAAAAATGCTTCTGCCATTTTGATTACAGGTGGTATGGGCGGTATTGGTTGGGCTTGCGCGCAATGGTTAGCCAGTGCTTCGGTTAACCATATTTTCCTGATGGGGCGAAATCCATTACATGCTGAAATCGAAAATAAAATTCAATCGCTGGCAAAAAATGGAAAGCACATTGAGTATTTCTCTGGCGATGTTGCCAAATTACAGGATGTTAAAGATCTCATACAAAAAATTACCGATAAAAACATTCAGTTAAAAGGCATTCTGCACACGGCAGGCATAATGAAAAATGCATTAATGGCCGATGAAACCCGGGATGATGTGAAATCTGTATTAGCTGCCAAGGTATCCGGCACCTGGAATTTGCATCAGGCTACTCAACATCTGAATCTGGATTTCTTCGCCTGTTTTTCATCAATGACATCCTTGATTGGTGCTGCGGGTGCAGCGAGTTATGCTGCGGGTAACAAATTTATTGATAATCTTGTTACTTATCGAAAAAGTTTGGGGCTGAATGCGCAAGCGATCAATTGGTGTGCATGGGAAGAGGTGGGTATGTTGACCCGTCTCAATGAAGCTGCACAAGATTATTGGCGAGAGAATGGTATGCAGGCTTTGCCAAATGAAATAGCTTTGGCAATTTTTGAAAAATTATCTGAATTAAATATTGGCAATGTTGCAGTGTTACCTGCAGATTGGTCAGTGTGGAACAGGCAATATGACCGCCTGCCATCAGTATTGAAAAATCTTGAAGGGCAAGTCACTCCATCATCTGTAGCAACACAATCTTCTGTTGTGCAAACATCCGCAAATCAACAGGATGATATCCATACATTGGTGAATAGCAGCGTTCGTAAAGTGCTGCGACTGGATTCATTATCTGCCATAAATGATCACACTTCCTTTAAAGAAATGGGCATTGATTCTTTGATGTCGGTGGAATTGCGAAATATTTTGTCCAAAGCACTGGGTATTAAACTGTCATCAACACTTTTGTATAACTATGCAAATATTCATTCGCTAACGGAATATTTGGTTACCGAAACTGCCGGTAAAATTACCAATATTGCACCAGTTACATCAGCCAAACCTGAAATTGATGTTGCATCTCTGTTGCAGCAGCAATTGAAATCACTTCTTAGATTAAATGCGGATAGCCATATTGATGAGCAGGAATCATTTAAAAATATGGGAATAGATTCGCTGATGTCAGTTGAGTTGCGAAATAAATTGTCCAAAGCATTAGGAATAAAGTTATCCAGTACTTTGTTGTTCAACTATACAAATTTTTCCCTTCTGGTAGAACATTTACGTGAGCTGGTTGGTTCGAAAGTTGAGCGTCCACTTGAAATAAAAACACCAGCAGTATTGGCAGTGGCGGATGCATCAACTCAAAAACAAGAATCAGAACCCAGCATAGAAATGCTCAGGGCCTTACTGGATGAAAAGTTGATGGAGGAAATGGATTAATATATAAGGGCGAGGAAACTCGCCCTTATCATTTAAATCTATGATCATAAATTAAAAATTTCCTACGCCATGAATTGCTTGGCGATTTCTTTTGGCAACTATGTTTACGCCACTTGAGATTCTTTAGCTAGGCGGATGCTTCTTTTATGTTGCATAACAGAAACTGTAAATATTCATAGCCATATGAACTATTTAGAATGGGTAAAGCGTGTTCAAGAATATCGATTTCACTTTCAAGTTGATTTAGCTCAATGCCTTCGTCCGTCTGCACGCGATGTTGGAACTGGTACCCACCTCGGAACTCGCTCGCAATACTCGAAATACTTAGAGCTGAAGCGCCGCCGCAGTTCTGGCTCCTCAACCCAAACTACAGCCACGTGAAAGTATGCAAGTAGAAGCAACGGTAAGAATAAGTCAACAGCCCGCCATGGGGAATAGAGTAAGCCTACACCCAGCAGCAGCATGATGCCTGATAGATAAATCGGATTTCTGACGTATCGAAATGGCCCGTCCATGACAGGCGCGATTGCCGACTCTCCAAGGCGTTCGCCCCGCGCGAGAGTCGCGCTACTCCAAAAATGCAGAATCAGGCCGACAAGCAGGAGTCCTCCGCCTAGCCAAACAATGGCATCCGTGCGTACCGCCAAAAGGTTGGCGCCGTCCGGTTTCTTGAAATACGCGTAACCTACAGTCGCACCCAACCAAATGATCGTACGAAGTGCGGTATTGATCCAAAACTGTGGATTCATTACGGTACTCCTCTTATTTCCACCTAACGTTGTTATAAGCGGTGCGTTTTTTGTTGCGCTTTTGTGTTACACACAATGAGCACCGCGAATGCAAA
>CAMLRJ010000022.1 GCA_946482345.1 uncultured Cellvibrio sp. | reverse complement strand
TTTGCTAACTAAAAATGAGTATCAGAACTCAATCAGGGATCTGGTTAGCTACCAACAGGATCTGTTGTCTTTGTTACCGGATGATTTTGTGTCGGGTTCGTTTGTGAACAACAATACCCTGTTTGTCGATAAGACTCGTTACACCAGTTATTTGGCTAATGCCGAGCGTATTGCAACGGATGTTGCTACCCGCTGGAATAATGTTCTGGGTTGTACACCTTCGAGCAGTTGTGCCAGTACTTTGGTGAATACCTTGGGGCCACGTATCTTCCGTCGTCCATTGACCACTGAAGAACAAACGGCATATCTGGCTGTTGCCAATGGTACTACCGGTGATCGCACTGTGGCCGATGGTATGCAGGTTGCCCTGACAGCTATGTTGTCATCACCCCAGTTCCTTTATCGTTCAGAGGTCGGCACTCTCACCAGCAATGGTATATACAAGCTTGATGCTTACGAGATGGCGACTTATATGAGCTATACCTTCACGGGGTCTACTCCAGGTGCCAGCCTCACCTCAGCTGCTGCCAATGGGACATTGAATACCGTTGCTGGAATACGTTCGCAGGCGTCTGCATTGCTGGATTCGGCTAATAGCAAAGTGTTGTTAGGTGATCTGGTCAATCGTTGGTTGGCAACCGATAAATTGGAAACATTAACCAAAACCAATTTGAGTTCTTTCTCGACGCTTGGTGCCGACATGAAGAAGGAGTTAGGTAAAAACTTCTCTTATGCCATGTTGAACAGCTCTGGCACATTCGCGGATATTTACAATCCGAGTTACACCCACATCAACTCCAACCTGGCCGCGCATTACGGTATGACCATGAGCGGTTCTACCGATGTGGATGGCTTCGCTAGAGTCAACACCAGTGAGCGTGGTGGTATTTTGGTATCCGGTGCGTTTATGTCTCGTTATGCGAGTACCACAGACTCCAACATGATTACCCGTGCTGTAGCACTTCGTAGAAAGCTTATGTGTCAGGACATTCCCGAGCCACCATCAGGCGTGAGTCTGGACAGAGAAGCATTGGCCCAACGCGATGCGGCTTTCTTCAATGATCCGAAAACCACACAACATATGATTTTCGATCGAATTACTTCAGGTTCCAGTTGTTCCAACTGTCACGGTGAAATCATCAACCCATTGGGCGGTAGCATGGAAAACTTCGATACCGCAGGCCGTATCCGTTCTGTGGATTTGAAAGGCAATGCCGTTGTGACAACCGGTACTTTCTTCTCGCCCTATCCACAACTGCAATTCATGAATGATCCTGACCGTGTGATCTACTCTCCGGCCATTACCATGAACGGTGCCAAAGATCTTGCCCGTGTCATCACCGAGCAATCATTACTGGCAAGTCAGGCGCAAACTTGTTTGGCAACCCAGTTCATGAGCTACAGCTCGGGTATTCATTCCATATTCCTGATAGATTCGACCCGTGATGTCGGTTATGTCCGTATCAGTAAAAACGAAGAGAATGCTTATCGTTGTGATATCGCCAATTTGAAAAACATTCTGGTCAGCAATGGCCCACGCGCAATGCTTCAGGAGATTCCAGCATTGAATACTGTTATGTATCGACAGGAGTGGGCGCGCTAATTGCGCGTCTACTCACTCACTGTTAACGAATTGGAGTTTATAAAATGAGATATAAAAACTGCTTCGATAAAGAACGAAGAGATTTTCTGAAAGTGGTCAAACATGCCGGTATTTCTGCCGGCTTGTTACAGGCTTCCAGCTTGCTGGCCGGTGTGATGATGAGCCGTGTGACTGAAGCGCAATCCGGTACGCCGACTAAATCCTGCCTGATATTTTCGGGTGGTGGTTGTCAACCCGAGCTTTGGTATCCGACCGGTAGCACTTTTCCAGCTCAATCTGCGCCCTTGCAAAGCCATTACAGCAGAATGACCATCATGCGAAATGCTTCATTGAGTGGTGCCGGACACGGTGTGATGTTCCATCGTTTCGATAACGCCAGTTGGGGCAAAGACAGTTTTGATGTCAACATGGGTCGCACTATAGGTGCTAATTACCCGGTTAAGTATTTGAATGTGGCAAACGTTTCTATTTCGAATTTGAGTCGTGAAGGCTCGCGTGAGGTTCCTGCAATTTCCAGTCCTCAGGCGGCGTTGGACATCTTGTTCAGTGGAGGTACAACAACTACAACAGGTACAGCTCCGCGCAAATCAATCGTTGATCTGCATTACCCTGCCATTAACAGTTTGAGAAATAAACTGGGTCAACACGAAAAAGAAAAGCTCGATAGTCACTACTCTGCTATTCAGGAAATTGAAGCCGCTATTGGTTCTGGCAGTACCGGGGGTGGCGATGCATCTTGCCCCAAACCATCGAGTACATCGGTAACTGGTTTTGATGCACTGGCAAAATTGCATTCGGATATTATCGTGCTTGCATTAAGTTGTAATTTGACAGCGTCAGTCTCGATTGCTTTTGGTGACGATGGCCATAATTATATCTTTGATAAATTGGGTGGCAGGGCATCGCATTCTTCCCACCACTTTAATCAGGCTCAGTACACAGAAGACATTTCTTATATGCAGGGATTGACCAAATACCTGCTTGATAAGTTAAATACAGCAGGTTTGTTCAGCTCTACAATCGTGACTCAAATGTCGGATATGGGTGATGCCAATTCGCATGGTAATAATGATGTGCCTATGCTGGTAGCAGGTGCAGGCATTACGGGCAATCGGGTTCTGGATGTGGGTGGTAAAACACAAGTAGAAATCTACCAGACGCTTGGGCAAAAATTCCGTGCTGATCAAAGTCCGGGTGGAGCCGCTTACCGTAATTGGGGAGTTTCTACGATTTCCGGATTGTAACTTTATTTTTGTTTTGCGTTGTGCAGATAATATCGACCATTTTTTACAGGAAGCATCATGAAATACACAAGTCTTTTTTCGTTGTTGATTGCGTTCTCTCTTAATACTTTTGCCATAGACATTAATGATAAAGCACCGGAATTCAAACTGGATGCAATCAAAAATGCGAGTCAGAAAGTTGCACTTTCGCAGTTTCAGGGCAAGGTCGTGTACGTAGATTTTTGGGCATCCTGGTGTGGGCCGTGCAAACGCTCATTCCCCAAGCTTGAAGCATTGAGAACCAAGTATAAAGATAAGGGTTTTGAGATAGTTGCTATCAACATGGATGAAAATATTGACGATGCTCATGATTTCTTAAAGCAATTTTCTGTTAGTTTTCCTATAGTTCGTGATGCCAGTGGTGCAGTTGCCGAGCAATACAAGGTAAAGGGTATGCCCAGTGGTTACGTTATTGATCAAAGTGGCAGAGTGAATTACATTGCTGAAGGTTTTGATAATGATGACGAAAAAGCTATTGAAGAAATGGTTGATGCTTTGATTGGATCCTAATAATGAAATTAATTTACAGATTGGTTTTCCTGATTTGTGTGCTGAATTTGGTGGCTTGTTCCCAGGTCAAATCCTGGGAGCGTGGTAATTTATCTCGCCCTGAAATGGCTTTCTCAAATGACCCGCTGGCTGAGAAAATTCAGGATCATATTTTCTTCAGTAAAGAAGGGTCATCTTCCGCTACTGCCGGAGCAGGCGGTGGTTGTGGTTGTAATTGAGAGAAATCATGACTAAAGATAATCAACATACCAAACTCATAGCGCTCACTGCTGCTGCGCTTATGCTGCAGGGAGTCAGTAAAAAAGTCGAAGCCAGCAATATGGATCCCAAAACGACTTTTGATTACAAATACACCCAATACACCGAAGGTGCTATACCTGCTGAGAAGGTCATTATTGGTGAGCTTGAGCGTTACAGTATTGATGTTCACCAATTTAAATTTAAAACTCCCATTTCTGAAGATACCGAAATTTCGATTTCAGGTGTTCAGGAGTCTTTGAGTGGTGCATCACCCTGGTACATATTGCCTGATGCAAATGGCAATCCATTACAAGTGATGAGTGGCGCAACGATTGACGAAAGTCGAACAGAAATTAATGGTGATTTCCGCAGCTACAATTCAAGTTCGGAATCAACACTGTCATTGGGTTATTCAACAGAAAATGATTATCAATCGTTTGGATTTGGTTATTCCGGTGATTTTCATTTCAATCAAAAATTGACGACTTTAAGTTTAGGCGTCAACACAGCCAAGGATTACGTGGATGCATCTGATCAAGAAGAATATCCATCGCGCCCTTCAGAAGAAACTAAAAACCGTTTGGGCGTTTTTGTCGGTTTCTCACACGTTTTCAGCAAAAATACTTTAGTGGGATTAACACTGGGCTACACGGGGTTGGATGGTTTTTTATCAGATCCATATAAATTGGCCTATGTAGAAGGTGAAGTGCTGCAAGATTCCCGCCCTGACAAACATAATCAAAATACTGTGACTTTGATGGTGCGAGAGTTTTTCCCATCTATGAATGCGGCACTGCATTTTGATTATCGACACTTCAGTAGTGATTGGGAAATGACATCCGATACATTTGAGATGTCCTGGTATCAAAATATTGGCAAGAATTGGCAATTAATTCCTTCGGCTCGATATTACGAACAATCCCAAGCCAAGTTTTATGCTCCTTACTATTACCAAGCCCGAAATGATGGTTATTATTCCTCCGATTATCGCTTGTCAGAGTTTTCAGCTACCAGCGGAGAAATAAAACTATCCAGGAAGTTTGAAAAATTACATATGAATATTGCTTATTCATACTATGAAGCGACGGGTGATAATCCTGGTTTAATTACCTATGAATTGTATTCCCTTGGATTGGGTTATAAGTTCTAAAATTCCGATTTATATTCTCAGGGGCAAGAGTGAAATTACATTCGATTAATTTCAAAGCCATGGGAAGTCCTTGTGAACTGCAGCTTTATTTGGAAGACAATAAAGCCAGTTCAATCGGGCAACAAATCCGCGAACTTATCAATCACTACGAAGCAAAATATTCCCGCTATCAATCTTCCAGTGTCACTTCCCGAATTAATTCATCTGCTGGTATGGAAGCCGTAGAGCTTGATGAAGAAACAGCGAAATTAATTGATTACGCTGCAGTTTTGCATCAACAAAGCGATGGCTTATTTGATATTACCTCTGGCATTCTTCGCAAAGTCTGGAATTTCAAATCAAACGCTTTACCAACGCAACAAGAAATCGAACAACTTTTACCGAAAATAGGATGGGAAAAAGTAGAATGGAATTCGCCGTTTATTCGTTTGCCGCATGCAGGAATGGAAATTGATTTTGGTGGTTACGTCAAAGAATACACTGCAGATGTTGTTGCTGATTTTTGTTTGCAGAATGGCGTTAATCACGGTTTGATAAATTTGGGTGGCGATATTCATGTTCTGGGGCCACACCCAAACGGTTCGCCTTGGCGAGTTGGTATTCAACATCCACGACAAATAAAAAAAGCTATTGCCAGTATCGATATTTCGCAAGGTGCTATAGCAACCAGTGGTGATTACGAGCGTTTCATGATGATTGATGGTGTTCGCTATTCTCATTTGCTCAACCCCTTCACAGGTCAATCTATTCAACCCCAATTTGCATCTGTCAGTATTATTGCTGCGCGATGTTTGATTGCCGGTTCATTCTCGACTATTGCACTTTTGAAAAGTGTAGATGATTCTGCCTGGCTTAATAATGTTGGCTTGCCACATTTAATTGTTGATCAACAAATGAATTTATCCGGTTTTGGTTACGAGAAATAACCGATTTTATTCCACTTCCGGATTCTGGCGAGAATTAAAAAGACTGTTTTTGATATCCCGAAAAATATTGCGTGGCCTTGCAGCATCTTGTGTGGGGTCATCAAATCGTGATGACACTTCCCGTACTACGCGCATGCCAAGATTGTTTCGGGCTTGATTGCTGGAAACTTCAGTTTGGGCAAAAGAAGTAATATTTTTTACTTTGCTGCTATAGGAACCTCCACGCACAACTCGTTTGATACAAGGCGACAAGATTCCTGCATTGTAATCGGAGTCAGCGCAATCAACTGTCCATTCAGCTACGTTGCCTGCTGTGTTGTATAAACCAAAATCATTTGGTGGAAATGATCCAACAATTTGTGTTTTATTGGCGCTCAAAAATTTCCACCATCCAGTACAACCGGAACGGCAGTTAGCACGGTTGTAAGCACCATCAGGATCATTACCCCACCAGTAGTCGCTGGTGGTATTTCCTCGAGCAGCATATTCCCATTCAGCAGCATCGGGTAATCGATAAATTTTACCTGTGGTTTTACTTAGCCAATGGGTGTAAGCAAGCGCATCATCCCAGGTAATATTGATTACCGGTTTGTCTCCGCGGCCCCAACCATTATCATCGGGCAGCGCGCGATTGGTTTCGGTTGCGAAAAAATCGTATTCATTAAAAGTAACTTCATAACGACTGATATAGAAATTTTTATTAATCGAAACTTGTCTGGCGGTTTGTTTGCTGCCCATTAAAAATGTTCCTTTTTTGATGAGCACCATATCGGGCAATATCAACATATTATTGCTGTTTTGTTGATTGACCAATTTTATTTCGAAAAATGAAGTGTTTTGATTCAAGCGAATCCATTGGGTTTTGGTAAGGTATCCGGGTGAACTGATTTCAACATGATACGCACCTGCAGGTAATTGCATACCAGGTTGATAATTTCTATTTAAATCCAGAAATCGAATATAGGCAGTTTCAGGTTCTGTTGTGATGTTAAGTGGTAACAACTCTTCTGGTTCTGTTTGATCTGCTGAAATTTGTAGCCATTTATCGGTAATCGATTCCGGTTTTTGTGATGGATATAATTGCAGTGCGGTAATGACAAAAGCAACCAGTAATATTGCATAAATAACAAATCGCTTGTTGAATTTGGGTTCTGCTTTCACTTCATCAGAACTATAAATTTGGGTTGCAATTTTGGTGTTTTTGTTAAAATTATCCTGCGATAAAAATTTTTGATAGATAAATTTTTTAGCAATATTGGTAATCAACCTGTAATTCTGCATAAACAACTGCCGGGTATTTTTTTGCTCCGGTGCTTGATATTTTTCAGCAATATAATTACCGGTAAAATGGCTGAGTGCATTAATCAGTTCGTTAGCAGTTTGATAACGATCTTCAGGTTTTTTAGCGATTAACTTGTCCAGCACGGGTTGCAAAAAAGCGAGCTCTGCAGGTAAGGGGGCAGGTTGCTCATGAATATGTTTAATGCCAAGGGTAACGGCGCTGTCGCTATCAAACAGTTTATTGCCTGTCAGCATTTCGTAGAACACAACGCCGAGACTGTATAAATCTGAACGGGCATCTGTTGGTTCACCCGCTGCTTGCTCCGGGCTCATATAGTAGGGGGTGCCAATCACTGATCCTGCCTGAGTCATTTTATTATCAGATTTGATTGCGCGTGCAATTCCAAAATCTGTCAGAACGGCTGAGTTGTAGTCGCGAAATAAAATGTTGTCCGGCTTGATATCACGATGCACATAGCCTTTGTTATGTGCGTGTCCCAATGCCGCTGCAATTTGCAGAGTGATTTGTACTGCCTGCTCAATTTTTATTCCTTGTTTTATTTTATCTTCCAATGAACCGTTAGGCATAAATTCCATGGAAATGTAATTTAAACCATGATGACGGCCTATATCATAAATAGGAATGATATGAGGGTGGGAAAGTTGACCTACGATGTTGGCTTCGCGCTGGAAACGTTGGTGAAATTCCGGATCTTTATCCAACGCAGGATTCATAATTTTCAGCGCGACTTTGCGTCCCACACTGTTTTGCGTGGCTACAAAAACACTGGACATACCGCCGGTATTGATTTTGTGGATTATGCTGTAGCCGGGGATTTGCATAAATATGATTAACGATATAAAAGCCGGAGTGAGTGTGAATCAAGCCGCGCCATTCTATCCAATCGACGATAAAAATGTAGAAGAATATTATTGCTGTTTTTGTGAAGCCTCTTTAATTTTTTTCAAGACCTCATCTACATCTTTATCTGGCGTTTCAGCAAGCACACTACGCGCAACTCTATTGGTGATTTTAAGATGACGAATAAAGCGACGGCAGTGAGAGCACATCAACAAGTGCATGCGGATTTTCCAGTTGAGTCCGGTGTCAGTTTGACCATCAATATATTCGCTGGCAAGAGTGGCGACTTGTTTGCAATTTAACATGAGCCTGTCTCCTGATAGTGATCGATCATTTGCATCAGTTGCAGTCTGGCTCTGTGTAACAGAACCCTGACATTGGCCGCGCTGATATTTAATATTTCACAAATTTCTTCGAAAGCGATTTGTTCTATTTCCCGTAACAGAAAAACGGTTTTTTGCAGGTCCGGCAATTTGGCCAGTGTTTTATGAATGCATAGTTTAAGTTGCTGTTCTTCCAGTAACTCATCCGGGGATTCGATTCGCCATTTTCCGATTTCGCCTTTCCAATGGCCGTTGTCCTGAAATCTTGATTCATCCAGATAACTCCCCGGTATTTCCCCGTCCAATTGTTCGAGTGAAATTTTGCGGGATTCCTTGCGGAGTTTTGTTGTCGCAAGATTACTGACGATGCGAAATAACCAGGTTTTGAGTGAAGAGCGACGCTCAAATCCGGCAATTTTGGCATACACAGTAATCCAGGCTTCCTGCACCACATCTTCGGCAAATATATCGCCAACAATAGATCTCGCCAGATACAACATGGTGGCGTTGTGTTGACGAATTAATTGCGCGAAAGCAGCATCATTACCTTTGATTAATTCGTTGATCCAATCAGCTTCATCGTTAAATTGCATAATGATCGATAAGTTACTTTTCTTTAAAAAATTGTTTTCGTAAAAAAACTATCCAGTAATCCAGACTAAACCATTTTCCTGATCCCAATGCAATTAACCCTAACAACATCAGCAAATAAGTAACGGCGAATTCGATGCCATTATTTAAAATGACAAATTTTCCCGAACTGGTTAACCACTCGTAATGCCCGTGTTCTTGTAGTAATTCACGCGCTTTCTGCAGTTTGTCAGCAGACTCCACTACTTGTTGGTTTGCAAAAGGTGCTGCCGGATCTGCAATCGCCTGCCAGCCATTATCTATATGCACACTGAAAATGGCGACCAGCATGGTGAATATCAACGGAATACTTATCCAGCGAGTCAGTAGTCCCAGTGCCAATAAAATAGCACCGACAATTTCAGTTGTAGTCGCCAAAAAAGCCATCAACCAGGGAAAAGGTAAACCCAGTCCCCAATCGGTATTGCCAAACCATTCAACTGTATCCTGAAAATGATTTAATTTATGCGTTCCTGCCATCCAGAATATTGGTACCAGATAGATTCTTAATCCCAGTGATGCGATTGGGCTTATGATTCTGGATATTAATGTATCCAGTTGTACCAGTTTGGTAATAGTTTGCATGCTTGCTCCGTTATTCAACGCGTGTTTTCGGTCTGATAGACGATCGAATAACGGAGTTGTTACAAAATTTTTCAGGGTGTGGCAACAGCCTCTATCTCGTTATCAATTTTTTGCTGGACTTGTTCAGTGCCGGACGACTTGAGTTGCTCCAGGGTTTTTTCAGGCAATTGTTCAAGATTTTGCAGGTTTTCTATTTGGTCTTTCACATTATCCAATTCCTTTTTTTTCTCCACCGCCTTGTCATAAGCCGTTTGTAATTCTTTGGGTAACACAGGCGTGATACTTTGTTTGGCTTTATCGACTTGCTCGGAAATGATTTCCGGATTGCCATCGGTAATTAACATCATGGCCATCTGGTTAGTGTCAGCATTCCATACCATAGCCGCCTTGTCGGTAATTTCCTGAAATTGTGATGGTGCATAACGTGAAGTGACATAAAAAAGTGCGCCTTCCTGTTGGATTTCTTGCGCAGTTCGGAGCAATTTCATAGTGGGTTCGTACTTGCTACCCAATAATTTTGTCATACGATTTTTGATCATTGGGGTTTCAAACAGGTTCACTTCATTTGGATCAAAGCCAACCAGAGGTTTAAGCAAGGCCCACATTAATTTGCTTTGAGCTTTATTGCCGATCAACAAGGATGAAACACAAGCAGTCAGGCTGATGCAGATTAGGGATATGACCAGAAATTTGGTAAAGCGCATAGGTGTCTCCAAAAAATTACCTGCTTTATTCTCGCATATCGGCTGGGAAAATAGCATAATTCGTTCCCTTGAACCGGAGACAACTTATGTCAATAACCTTATTTGAGACACTGGCAACTTACCTCTGTGTCGGTGGTTTGATTATTTTTATGTTTTTTATCATTGGCGACCTGGCAAAAAAATCCAAAGCAGGAAAGTTTGGAACTTTTGTTCTTTATGGTGTGTTGGGCCTGGCAGTAATGGTCTTTGTTATTAAAGAAATTGCAGTACACATGCTTGGATAAATAATGATGCTTCAATTTTTTATTCCCCAGAGTAAAGTGCAAAAAGATCGCGCCATTATGCGCGAAACCGACGCGCGTGTTGCCAAATACAGTCGGCGTGGATTAATTCTTAATTTTATTGTTTTTATTCTATGTCTCGCTTTTGGAAATTTTGAAGAAAAAGAACACAACACAGCAATTGTTCTGGTCACGGGTTTGTTAGTCGTCACATTATGGCGCGCCTATTTCTTATTTCGATTCGATACTCTTTATGCTCGCGCACCGGCGAGATGGCGCAATCTGTATTTTTTTGCGTCCTGCATAGGTGCTGCCTGGTGGAGTGTCATTCTGGTCACATTAACCTGGCATCTGGGGATGGAAAATGAAACGCTGGTGATGTGGTTATATTCTGTTGTTTTTTATTCTTCCGTTGCCAACGTATTTGCTCCTTACCGTCATTTTTTATTTTTGTATCTTGCCATAGGTCAAATTCCTGCAGCGATCACGGCGTTTTTATTAGGGCATCTGGATGGTGTGCTTTACGGCTGCATCATGCTGATGTTTTTTTACATGTTAACCCATCAAGGCAAAGTGACCTGTAATACCTATTGGGAAAGATTGGAAGCGAACCTGGCGTTGCGTGAACGTGCACAAGGTTTGGAAAAAGAACATGCGTCCTCTTTGGCGCAAATGGAACTGAAAAATGAATTTCTGGTGAATCTGGGTCAGGAATTTCGTTCTTCGATAAGCGATGTATTAAAGCCCCTGTCGCTGATGGATGAATCACAATTGTCCGAGCATCATAGTGAATTGTTGACCATGGCAACCAAAGCAGCAGGCAGACAAATTGATTTGGTGAACAACGTTGTCGATTTTTCAAAAATTACCACCCGATCCTTATTGCTGGATCAAGTCGAATTTGATTTGCGTCGCGTGCTTGAAAAGTTTGTTCAGGATTTTTCACTTGATGCGCATCAGCAAGGTGTTGAATTGTTTTATATGTTTGATCCACATATGCCAGCCAGAACCAGAGGCGATGTATCAAGATTAAATCAAATTTTAAGTACCTTGATGAACTATGCATTGAAGGCGCCCAACATCGAGCAAATTTTTATTGAAGCAAAATTTCAACAGGAACAGGATGATTTGGGTGATTTGCAAATTGTGATCAGCAATAACATAACCGGAACTTCATTGACGGAAGACGGAGCTGAAACACATATGCAGGGAATTGGTCTTTCAATATGCAAAGGTTTGGCTGAGTGTATGGGTGGCAGCTTGCATATAAGGGAAGGCAAAAATAGAGCGCATCGTATTTATGTCAATGTCGAGTTGCAGGTTATTTCGCATGAAGAAACGCGGCTCGGATCTGAACACAAATTGGCAAACAAAGGATTGTTGTTAATTGATTCCCCTGATGCAAACGGCAATGCACTTGCCGATGAAATGATGGCCTGGGGTATGAATGTGTGGATGGTGTCGGGTGGAGAGGCTGCGTTAAAAAAACTACAGGAATTACAAAAAAATCATGCTGTTGATCTGGTGTTGATATACACCCGTCTTATTAATTTGAATGGACTGGCGATTTCCCGCGATATTGCCGGACGTTTTAGCCAATTGCCGCAAATTATCGCGATGAGTAGTCTGCAATCCGACACTGCCGAGATGCGATCACACTTGCGACTCTATCCACAAATTACGGTTATTGAAAAACCCATAATGCGTCGCCGTTTGTATGATCTGGTATTGCAAAAATTAATTCATCCGGGAGCTGATTCGATCAGTGCACCATCAGAAGGACAAGACTCTTTGGGTAATGCTGTGATGCCAAAAGTGTTACTGGTACAGGACAATCGCGTAGAGCAAATGGTGATGAGCGCCATGCTTAAAAAACTGGGTTGTCAGGTTCATATTGTGCCGGCAGGTTTGGAAGCTGCACAGATTCTGGAGTCTGAAAGATTTGATCTGTTATTTATGGATTACGATATGCGTGAGCAGGAAAGTCTGTTGGCGACAGAAAAAATTCGCGAGCGCGAGCGGGAAATATTGACGGGTCATATACCGATTATTGCGGTGACCAGTCATCACTCAAATCCTGATGAAGTGGATTGTATTAATTCCGGTATGGACGATATTTTATCCAAACCTGTCAGATTCGAAGACATAGAAGCCAAGATTCGACGCTGGATCAGTTAAGCTCTGTTTGTTTCTGTAAATCCATAAGCACTTGTGCAAACTGATCTCTACACTAAAAGTTTTCTATCATTATTAATATCAGAGATCATTTTGCATACGGAGATTTCATGAGTTCACACTTTTCTCGCTGCTTTGCTTGTATCTTTCGTTACCTCTCTTTTTTTCTTCTTTTCGTTGTTGTTTCAGGTTGTGATTCATCAACACCGGAATCGACAAAACCTGTATCCGCATCGGCTATTCCCGGGCAGATAGATTCTTTGGCGACAGCCAAAATATTGGTATTCAGTAAAACCAGCGGTTGGCGTCATGATTCTATTCCTGAGGGCATAGCGACTTTTGAAAAGTTAGCCGTCGCAGAAAAATTTTCTGTGGTTGCGACTGAAGACGCCTCCATTTTTAACGACACGGATTTAAAACAATTTAATGCGATTGTTTTTCTGAATACTTCATTGGATGTGCTGGATAGCAATCAGGAAGCGGCGATGGAACGTTATATTCAAGCAGGTGGAGGATTCGCAGGCATTCATTCTGCAGCTGACACCGAATGGGAAGGTGATTGGTTTTGGTATCGCAATTTGGTCGGCGCTGTATTCAAAAATCATCCGAATCAGCCCTCTAACGTACAAAATGCCAAACTGGTCAGTCTGCTTCCGGATCATCCCGTATTGCACAATATTCCGCATGAATTTTCATTGGCGGACGAATGGTACAACTATCGCGATATCTATGAAGGTTTGACCCATTTGATAGAAGTCGATGAAAAAACTTATCAGGGAGGTGAACACGGCGAACATCATCCCATTACCTGGGTGCATGAATACGATGGCGGGCGTGCGTTTTATACAGGATTAGGGCATAGCAAAGAAACTTTTCAGAATCCGGTTTTCCAGCAGTTGTTAATTAATGGATTGAAATATGTCGTCGCTAAAAATTACCGCGAACAACAAAGCCCGGCTCTTGATTATGCTCAAGTAAAACCGCAGCAATTACGATTTGTAAAAAAAACCTATGTTGAAAAATTAAATGAACCAGTCAAATTTGATTTTTTTCCAAACGGCGATGCACTGATTGCATTGCGTCCGGGTGAATTGCTGTTGGTTGAAAAAAAATCAGGAAAATCACAATCGGCTGGCAAGTTGGATTTAACTTTTATCAGTATTTTGGAAATTGGATTGGTGGGTGTTGCGGTTGACCCTGAATTTCCTGCCAAGCCATTTGTTTATCTGGTTTATTCAAAACAGGATGAGAAAGGCCAAATTTATCAGCGGCTTTCACGATTTGAGTTTACCGATAATCAGCTTCAGTTAAACACTGAAAAGATAATGTTGCAGCATCCTATCGATAATAATTGTTGTCATACCGGCGGTGATTTGGCCTTCGCTGATAATCGAATTTTATTTTATTCCACAGGTGACAATACCAATCCACATGATCAGGATGGTTATTCGCCTATGGATTTCCGCCCTGATATGCAAAAAAATGATGCTTTGCGCAGTTCTGCCAATTCACAGGATTTGCGAGGCAAAGTGTTGCGTATTATTCCGCAAGATGATGGCAGTTATAAAATTCCGGAAGGCAATTTATTTGTGGATGCAAAACAGGGGCGCCCGGAAATTTATGTTATGGGTGCACGCAATCCCTATTCAATTTCCTGGGATTCCAAATACAAACAACTCTGGTTTTCCGATATAGGCCCTGATGCCGGTGAGGATTCGGATCGAAAAGGTACTCGCGGTTACGATGAAATTAATCGTGTTCAACAAGCAGGAAATTTTGGTTGGCCTTTGGTTATTGGTCAAAACAAACCTTATCGAATATTTGATTACATCAAACAGGAACCTCTGTCTCTGGTCGATCCGCAATCGCCAAAAAATAATTCACCTCGCAATACCGGGATAGTCGATTTACCAGCAGCACAATCTGCATTTATTGCCTATCCCTATTCGGTATCCGATGTATTTCCTGAATTTGGAACCGGTGGCCGCTCTGCATTGGTAGCCGATATTTATGATTATCAAAAATACCAAAAAATATCCGGAGCTTACCCTGAATATTACGATGGACAATTATTTATTCTGGATTTTATGCGTGCCTGGGTAAAAGTGGTTGATTTTAATAATCAAAACGGACGCATTTATAAAATCGATTCTTTCGCGCCGCACATTCAATATGCATTACCCATTGATGCCAAATTCGGGCCGGATGGCAATTTGTATTTACTTGAATATGGTATGTCATGGTTTACACATAATCCTGACGCGCGTTTTTCAAAAATTGAATTTGCTGAAAAAGAACAGGCAGTGAGCAATATTCAAACCCCGACAAAACCTGCAGCACAAGGTCATCAACAACTTGATCCAGTCGCGTTGGGAAAAACATTGGTAGATGCTAATAATTGTTTGGCTTGTCATAATCTGGATGAAGACAGAATCGGTCCCGCATTTAAAAAAGTAGCCAAAAAATATCAGCAAAATCCGGATGCTGTGCATTATCTGGTGCAGAAAATTGAGAAGGGCGGCAGTGGTGTTTGGGGGGCTCAGGCCATGCCATCTTTTGCAGGTTTGAGTGAAACAGATCGACAGGCATTGGCTGCCTATATCATGTCCCTGGCGGAAAAAAACTAATCCGTTGTTTTTTTAGCCAGCCATTCACGGCTGGCTAGTCACTTTCTTCTATTTTTCCATTTTTACTTCCCCTGATTTCACGTGCATTGGCTGGCAGAAAGAAAATTGTCGCCTTAATTGGCTTGTAAATACGAATAATTATCATTAATAATTGAAATTATATCGTGTTTATAGGTGAGCATATGTCTGATCCTTTGTCAGTGTTAAAACGGGTCACGAAATTAACAACCAATCAATTGCAATCGGCAGGTGATGCCAGGGTTCTGGACTATTTAGGGATTGGCATAGGGCCGTTCAATTTGGGATTGGCTGCGCTATTGGCGCCCGTTAAGGATTTGAACGGGATATTTGTGGATTCGCGAGCAGAATTTAATTGGCATCCCGGATTGATGTTGGCCGGAACCCGATTGCAAACACCCTTTATGGCGGATCTGGTGACTATGGCTGACCCTACCAGCGCCTATAGTTTTCTCAACTACGCCAAACAAAATGGTCATCTGTATTCATTTTGTATTCGCGAAAATTTGTTTCTATTACGTGAAGAATACAATGCTTACTGCCAATGGGTGGTCAAGCAATTAACCAACTTGACGTTTGCTACCAGTGTTCAGCAAATCCATTTTGACCAGGAACATAAAATATTTCGTGTATTGGTGCAAAATGAAAAATCAAAATCACGAACAATATATCGCACTAAAAAAATTATTCTGGGCACCGGAACATCACCGGTAATACCCGATGCTTTTTCTTCGGTGGCATCTCTTGCCTGTCACTCGGGGGAATATAAATACCAACGGGAAAATATTTTACGTAAGAAAAAAATACTGCTGATTGGTGGTGGACAAAGTGCTGCAGAAATATTCTGTGACTTGTTACAGCAACGACCTGAGCATGGATTCCAATTACATTGGATAACACGCTCACCAGAATTTTTTCCGCTTGAATATAACAAATTGACTCTGGAGTACAGCACCCCGGA
>CAMLRJ010000021.1 GCA_946482345.1 uncultured Cellvibrio sp. | reverse complement strand
CGCATAAGCTGGAAAATCTCATCACGGGATTGGTATTAATTCCGGGGAAAGGTCAGTTCCATGAAAATGCAACGGGTGGTAATCAACCAGTGATCGTGGTGGTAAATTCGGAGGCCATTTTGCAGCTGTAGATTCGATGACTCTGGCGGGCCAAAGCCTCAGTTCAAACGTGGTGTTTTA
The DNA here is from genome assembly GCA_946482345.1 of uncultured Cellvibrio sp. Next base: position 16,045 of record CAMLRJ010000021.1, on the reverse strand, counting down.
TTGGAAGACTATCTCATGAATCATGAGGACCGAATTAAGCAAATTGTTGCATTAGCTTATGAACGACTTTGCGGCAAAATCACAGGTCAGAGAATTCAAGTTGCCAACGAGGCATCTCTTCAACTTCAACTAGCATCGATTCTAAAAACTCTCGGAGCGTTGTACGAAGAGTCACCGAGCGAACACTTCAACATCGAGCTAGAAAAGACTGTAAAGCTCACAGGCGGAACATTTGCTAAAAGTGGTACAGAAAAAGCGAACATCGATGTTTGGTTTTCGCTTGAAGATATAGAAAGCGGGGAAAGCCATTCTTGTGCAATTGAGCTTAAGTATTTTAAACGGGCCAATCATCGAGAACCGAACAATCGATATGATGTCTTCAAGGATCTTCATAATCTAGAACGGTATGGTGACTTCGTAGATGTTGGTTACCTCCTAGTTGCAACAGACCATCGGCATTACATCAACCAAGAGGCTTATTCCCCGGACACGGAAGATTTTGATTTTCGGCACGGTCAAAGTTATCAAGCTGGCAAGGAATTAGTGTACCGGACAGTAAAACCTCATGGGCCGCCAATCACCCTTCGTAATGATTACACCTTCACGTGGGAAACGGTTGAGACTGGCCTGAGTTTTCTGTTCGTTGCGGTAGTACCATGCAAGTAAACTCGAGCAAGCGCATTTGCAGCTGGTTTCCCGCCCCTGCTATTTGGGGGAAAGTCAAAACTCGTAATGCATCTTTATAAAAAAATGACAAATTGAACGCAGACAGCGGCATAACAGCGGCCTGGGGCCGCAATTATGCCGTATTGTTTAGATCTATCCTAAATCTCCAATTCCACAAAATCCTTATCAATTTCATCTTGAGTCAACCCGATATAGCGAAGTGTTACGCCTTCCGAGCTATGGCGTAGCATACGCATCACCCGTGCCAGATCTTTGGTGTTCTGATACAAGTGATAGCCACGTGTTTTGCGCATTGAGTGAGTACCTAGCGTGACACCAACGTCTTCGCCGATATGTGCAAAAGCTCTGGTCACGTAACGGCGGGAAATGGGTTGTGCTGGTTTACTGCTCACGCCTTGGTGTCGATGAGACTGGAACAGGTAAATGTGATGGGGGTACTGGTGGCGGATCCGCTCGATGATACTGAGTGTTTTAGCATTCAGCTGAATATTGGCGGTCTTACCGGTTTTCTGCTCATGCACAACCAGTCGGTCGCCTTTGATGTCACTAAAGCGCACAGACAACAAATCACTGATGCGTAATGCCAGGTTTAACCCGATATTCCAGATATCTGCCAGTTGCTGTCCGAAATGACGTTTGAGGAGATAACTGATAAGCTTGATTTTATCGGGCTCCTTGACAGCTTCGACTTCTGCCATGGTCAAGTTCCTCTTTTCGATTAAAACGCAAAAAAGACAACCTCAGCCTGACTTTCCGGCAAGACCCCGCACCAATAAAGACTTCGCAGGTTCCCAAAATGTCACTTTGGGAACCTGAAATCGTCTATCTATAGTGGGGACGGAAAAAGCCGGCAAAGGCACTCGGTATCTACCCTAAATAAGTCCATGCTCGGCAAATGACACCTGCGTTTCCCCAACCACGATATGGTCGAGTACCCGCACGTCGATAAGCGCGAGTGCTGAGGTCAGCTTCTGTGTGATGCTTTTATCCGCGACTGATGGTTCAGCCACTCCGGATGGATGGTTGTGCGCGAAGATCACGGCTGCGGCATTGTGTTCCAACACCAACTTAACCACCTCACGCGGGTACACCGCTGTCGCATCGATAGTGCCGAAAAACAGTTCCTGAAATTCAATTAGCCGATGCTGGCTATCTAGCAACAGCACACAAAACACCTCCCGCTCATACGGGGCCAGTTTGTACGTCAGAAAGTCTTTGGTAGCTTGCGGGCTGGTAAACACCGAATTGCGGTTGAGCTTTTTACCGATGATGTCGGCAGCTTTGCTCAGCACTTCGAGTGCAGTGACCGACCATTTTAGTGCTTCACTTACTGTAGGTTTGTTGTGCATATTTTTGTCTCCTTTTGACAGCGTTTGGGTATATGCACATAGGTGATATATATCTGAAATTCGGTCGAAACCGGGCCTGAAAGGGTCATCGGCCGGGAAGTCAAAAATTACGACATTCCCTGATGTTTTGGACTTAACACAGGGGATCCAAAATGAAACTCATCCGACTGAAACAAGTGATGGAATGCACCGGGCTAGCTCGGTCAACTGTTTACAAATTTATTGCTGAAGGGAATTTTCCGAAGCCAGTGAAATTGGGTGTGCGGGTAGCTGCTTGGGTGGAGAGTGAGATCAACGATTGGGTAAATGCACGAATCTCTCAAAGAGACTCTCAGTAGTTATTCATTCATCTCTGAAATTTTATTAATTTATCCGTTATTCCTCTACAGCTTTAAGTTAAAACGAGTATTTCATCGATACAAATAAAAGATACTTGTTGGCTGACACCCTATTTGCTAATTTGGGAACTGCATCAACATTTAATGTTGAACGCAAAAATTCGTCAAAATTACTTTCCTGCAAAATTGAAATTGCTCAGTCTGGTGTTTTTATGAATTTGGATTGAACAGAGTCTCTTTGAGATGTTTTTTTGTTAAATTGGGCTCCATAGGGAAATATCAGGAGAATTTGTTGGAAGCGAAGTTGAATGGAAAGCAGTCGTTTAACAAGAAGTCGTCATCTGTTTTTGGATTCGTAAAATTTCGTGTCCTATCCTTATGCGGTTTAGTGAGCTTATTAGCTCATTTTGCTGTTTTAGCATTAATGGCAATGCCTTCAATTTACAGGCTTGGTCATGTCAAAGCTTAATCCATTGCTACGCCTTGCGGTTGTTTCTAACGCTTTAACAGCGCTAAATTTTCATATCCAACGTGGTGATGATTTAAATGGAAAAGACAATTCTGGGTCTACACCTCTAATTCTTGCCACAGTTAGAAAAAATACAGAAGCTGTAAAGCTTTTACTAAATGCAGGTGCGGACCCAACTTTAGTTGACCAAAATGGTAAGAACGCGATGACTTATGCTGCTTTAAGTCATTGTCCCGACATAGTTGATTTGTTAACTGAGCACATTAACAAAGGGTCAACCCCAGAATCAGAAACTTCGAAAGCCGTCACCGAAAGTTGTAATAGTGTTCTATCCAGCCATATTGATAATTTGAGCATATGTCAGGAAATTGCCTCTATTGAAAGATTGGAAGAGGCATCAGCGGACGGTTATCTAGGTCTTAAATCATCCGATAGCGTAACGATACCTAGAGTCGTTAAATCGCCCATTGATGACGTGGACGTAATTCCAGATAAAGCGAATCGAGAGTTGGATACTAGAGAAAATGAAGCTTTAACTCATGAAGACTTCGTGGTAATTGAACTTCAAAGTGTTGAAGCCAGAGTAGCTGAAAATTCCCACAACTATTGCGCAACTTGCGCTTCTGAAACTAAACCGTCCCCAACTCCGCTGGATAATTTTCAAATAGATGAGGTTCCTTTTGAAGCTGACTTCACGGACGACTGGGAGCCAGAACAAGATTCAGTAGCGCCTCTCGGGGACGAGAAAGTTCTTCAATCAGTCAAAAATATCCATCAAGCGATAGGCCGGCACCAAGTTCTAGACAAAGATAACGATTGGGATGATATCGACCTATACCTACCGGAGCGTTCAGCTTTATTAGAAACGGGTAATATCGATGAAACCTTCACAGATTTTTTCCTGCAAGCCGTAAATTTAGGCAGTGTTTCTGAAGTAGATGTAATCGACCGGTGTTTAAGTGTTGATGGTACTAGGGAGTATGAATCAGAAAGGCTAATAACAGCTGTCATAGGCGAGCTTGGTTTAATAGTTGGCGATTATAGCGGTCTTTACAATAGCGAAGATTATTTAGAACACATATCTTCAGAAGTTAAAGGTCAAGTAGATGAAGCTAAAGAGTTCCTGATGGAATTAGCGTCCAACTATAGCGAGCCATTTAAATTTTACGCGAAAGATGTTCGAGGGAAGCTTCTAGAAGCCGAAGAGGAAATTTCACTTAGCCAACAAATGGAAAATGCATTAGTAGATGCTTTATCCGCGCTAGCCAGATGGCCAGAGGGGCTTGATGTTTTGTTTCATGCTGCCGAAAAGGTAACTCGAGGTGAACTTGCCATTAGGTTTGTAAGTCGAGGCACTGAATTGCAGGTTGATTCCGATTCGGATGTTCACATTACTGATGAAGTTTTGAATCCTCTAGACGAGGAGACCGAAGACGGCAGTCAAACTGCTTTATCAGCTTTTATTGTAGCTGTGACATCTCTTCGCCAGGCCGATGGAAACCTTGAGCTTTCGCTAGATGCTTTGAATGAAATGAAATTAACTCGTCAGTTCCTTTTTGAACTTTCAAACTACAAAAATTTATCTCCTGCATACAAAGATTTTGAAGCCTCATTAGACAGTTACGCCATAGCGCGGGAACGTTTGATTCAGAGTAATCTAAGGTTAGCAATATCTATCGCTAAGAAATATTCATGGTCTACTTTGTCGCTTGATGATCTAATTCAAGAAGCAAACATAGGGCTGATGAAAGCTGTTGAGCGATTTGATTGGCGACGCGGCTTCCGATTTTCTACATATGCAACTTGGTGGATTCGTCAACAAGTGTCACGTGCGATCACTGATAAAGAAAGAACTGTCAGGGCGCCAGTACATATCCAAGATAGAGCTAGAAGGTTTATTAGCGATCGTGAAGAAATACAAACAAAAATGGGGATTGTCGAGCGTGATATTGACACTGCTAAGCGTAATGGTATTTCACTTCAATTAACTTGGCAGCTACTAACTATGTTCGAGAGGATTGAATCGCTTGATGAAAAAGCACTTTCTGCTAATGCCTCTAAAATCGACCTTTTAGAAGATAAAGACTCACAAACCCCTGAAGAGAAAGTAATTTATGAATCCCTTTGCGCAACAATACACGACATGTTGCAGGAGTTTGACGCACGTTCTAGGGAAGTTATTATTTCCCGTTTCGGGCTATTTGAATCGAACGAAATGACCCTTGAAGAGGTAGGGCAGTCATTTGGCGTCACACGTGAGCGAATAAGGCAAATTGAATCAAAGGCGATGAATAAGCTTTTTAATCGAGAGCGAAAGGGAATTCTTGCACCATTTTTAGATAAGGAATTCGGTAGTGATTCATAAAAAACGACACGCACCGCCAAAAGCTAGTGCGATGATGGAAGCTCTAAGGGGATTAGGGTATTCAACCGCGTCAGCCCTTGCTGATATTATTGACAATTCAGTTTCAGCAAAAGCTACTGAAGTCCATTTGCAGTTTGATTGGAGTGGATTGGAAAGTCGAATAATCGTTCTGGATAACGGTCGTGGTATGAATGATGCCGAGCTCGAAGCAGCTATGACTCTTGGGACACTTAATCCCTTGGACGAGAGGCACTCAACCGATCTTGGGCGATTTGGCATGGGCCTGAAGACTGCATCATTTTCACAGTGCCGTCGACTCACCGTAGCCTCTAAATGCAAAGGGGGGCAAGTTGTCTGTCTACGTTGGGACCTAGATGCTATATCAAATTACTTAGATAGTGGTTGGTATATGCTTGAAGGGCCGGCGCCAGGATCAGAACAGATTATCGAAAAGTTAACCTTGGTTGAATCAGGCACGGTGGTTCTTTGGGAGCTAATGGATAGAGTAGTTACCCAAGACACCGATTCAAATCACTTCGTAGATTTAATCGACGGTATCGAGCTACGTCTGGGAATGATATTCCATCGACTAATTGAAGGGCCTCGACCGGATTTTAGTCTGTTAATCAATAACAAACGAGTCGTACCATGGGACCCATTTATGACTGGGCATCCCGCAAAAGCACTCGAGTCGCCAGTTGAGCGAAAGGTCACTGCATCAGGGATTATTGAAGTTCAGTGTCATGTCCTTCCTCATAAAGACAAACTTTCTGAATCCGAATTTCAAAAGGCTGCTGGTCCCGAAGGGTGGACATCGCAACAGGGCTTTTATGTTTATCGTAACAAGCGGCTTCTGCTCGCGGGTAGTTGGTTGGGGCTAGGGAAGGGTCGTGCTTGGATACGTGAAGAGCCTCAAAGACTTGCCAGAATTCGTATCGACATACCAAATACAGCAGATGCCGACTGGAAGATTGACATCAAAAAGTCTACTGCTCGTCCGCCAGTTTTTGTCAGAAACTGGCTTACCAAACTGGCAGAAAATACGAGAGACAAAGCACGTAAAGTTTTTGCATTCCGTGGGACGCCAACAACTTGTATTGGAAGCGAGTCTATTGAGCACGCTTGGCGTGTTGAGCACTTGAAAAGTGGTATTCGTTATAGGATTGATGTTTCTCATCCTGCCGTTTCAGCGGTAATGGATGCTTGCAAAGCTCACAAGGATTTAGTCGGGGCAATGCTTCGTGTAATTGAGGAAACCGTTCCTGTGCAGCGCATCTGGCTTGACACAGCTGAGAATAAGGATACTCCAAGAACAGGATTTGAAGGGGAGCCGAATGAAGCCGTTATAGAGGTCGCGAGTATACTTTTTAATGATTTAATTGACCGTAAAGGGCTAAGTATCGAGGAAGCCCGTAAGGCAATGCTCAGAACTGAGCCATTTCAAAAATATCCCAGTCTCATCGCGAATTTAAGGATCAAAGAATGAATTTTACGGAAGATGCGTGCATGCAAACTGAGTTATTAGAGAACATTACTGCAACTGCACAACGAATAATTAGAGCTGAGAAAGATAAGTCCAAAGTAACTATTTCTTTCATAAAGGACAAAGTGAAACTCTCAGCGATGATGTTTGGAGGAAACTCTGTCAGCGAGGAAGTGCTGAATCAAGCCGCTTCAATGTTGATTCAACGCTTCAGTCATCGGATTGGGAAATCCACAACATTAGTTGACCCAAGCGATCATGTCGCATGGCTAACAGCATCACGCAAACGTGATTGGCAATATTGGCGTCGTTACAGGGATTATTTGGAGTCAAAACTTGCTGATGTTGTAGTCGATGGCCTTGATGATGCGACAGATGAAATACTCAGTCTACTAGAAGATCCAAAGCGGATAGATCCGTCTGATCGGCGTGGTCTAGTCGTCGGGCATGTCCAATCAGGGAAAACTAGTAACTATTCGGGTCTTATCTGTAAGGCTGCAGATGCTGGTTACAAAATAATAATCGTCCTTGCTGGTATGCATAACAACTTAAGGTCACAGACTCAGGTGCGGCTTGAAGAAAGTTTTCTTGGCTATGAAACAACGGTTGCCCGCGATCCAGGTATGCCTATAGGCGTTGCTGAGTTTGGCGAAGATTTAAAAACTAATTCGGCAACAACGAGGGCTGAGAATGGTGATTTTAGTAGTGCGATAGCAAAGCATTTTAATGGTATATCACCTGAAGAGAGACCTTGGCTGTTTGTAGTTAAGAAACAAAAGACAGTTCTAACGGAGTTATTAAAATGGATTCAAAAGAGGGTTGCAGATACTGTTGATGAAACAAGTGGTAGGAGCGTGGTGACTAAAATTCCTCTACTTATGATCGATGACGAAGCCGACAATGGTTCCGTTGATACCGGCGAACAAGCTTTCAATGATGATGGGACTCCTGATGTTGAACATCAACCCAAGACAATTAATAGCTTGATTAGACAGATTTTGCATTCATTTACCCGAAAGGCTTATGTTGGATATACAGCAACACCATTTGCAAATATTTTCATACACCATAAAGGCGCCACGTTAAAAGAGGGGCCTGACCTATTCCCCAAAGCTTTTATTGTAAATTTATCCGCGCCTTCCAACTATGTTGGGCCGACTCGTATGTTTGGGAAACTTACAAATGATGGTCGGACGGAAGGTTTGCCACTTTCTCGTTCAATTCTTGATGTCTATGATGAGCGGTCTATGGTTGGATGGATGCCGCCAGCACATAAGAAAACTCATATTCCTATGATTGATGGTGAATATGAAATTCCAAAATCATTACGCGAGGCAATTTATGCATTTGTCCTTGCATGTTCGACAAGACAATTAAGAGGACAAGGTTCTCAACATAGCTCAATGTTGATACACGTTACACGTTTTGTAGATGTTCAAAAACACGTTTATGAGCAGGTCGAAACCACCATACGTCGCATGCGTCAGCGTATAGTTCGACGTATAGATGCAGATGAATTGTTAAGTGATTTGCATCAACAGTGGGAAAGTGACTTTTTACCAACTAGAGATAAGGTTGCAATTTTATCTCCAGACGAAGAGCGTCCTGCAGAAATGCCAAGCTGGAATGAGATCCTCGAAGTCTTGCCTGAAGTACTTGAAGATATCGAGGTGCGAGCTATCAATGGAACAGCAAAAGATGCACTCGATTATGCAACACCCGGAGCAGCTCTAAAAGTTATTGCAGTAGGTGGTGATAAATTATCTCGAGGTCTCACACTCGAAGGTCTTTGTGTTAGCTACTTTGTTCGTACTACTAAGATGTATGACACTTTAATGCAGATGGGACGATGGTTTGGCTACCGTCCTGGTTACTTAGATTTGTGTCGTCTTTATACATCATCTGATTTAGTTACATGGTTTGGGCATATTGCAGATGCCTCTGAAGAGCTCCGTGAAGAGTTTGACTTTATGGCCGCAGCAAAACTCACTCCAGAATTATACGGATTAAAAGTTCGTTCCCATAAAGTAATGATGGTGACATCGCCACTGAAGATGCGAAACTCCCAAAAGTTAGCCCTTTCATATTGTGGTACAAGGCCGCAGACCATACTCTTTCATCGAGATAAAACGGTACAGCAACGTAACCTTGATGCCACCGATACTTTAATAACTTCGCTTGGGAATCTGTGGGAGGAACCACAAAAATACCAACGTGATGGTACCCCTGATAATTGGAAGAATTCACGGCTTTGGCGGGATGTCGATGTGTCATATGTCACTGAATATCTTAGCAATTACCTCACGCACCCCGCAGCTACAAGCGCAAATGCAACTGTATTGTCGGAATTCATAACGAAGATGGTTGATACCGGGCAGCTAAAAAAATGGACAGTTGCATTATTAAGTGGGGGAAAAGGCAGAGGCGATCATCACACCTTCCCCGGTGGAATGCCCTATGAGAGCTATTTCATTAGAAAAACGGAGGATCCTGAAGACGCCAATTTGCAGGACCCTACTAAGTTTGCGATTGGTGTGTTAACAGACCCAAAAGACGAAGGCATCGATATAAATGATGATATTTGGAGAAAAGCATTAGCTTTGACTATCGAAGCTTGGAAGGTTGACCCTTCGCGTGGCCGCGACAAGCCACCATCTGTTCCTAGCGGGAAAGCAATTCGTGAAATACGAGGAAGGATCGGGGGGGATATAGACCGGGGTTTGTTGCTCTTATATCCCCTTAGCCCATATCACGATAATGGTGGCTTGAAAGACCAGCTTATAGTGCCCGGTTGGACTAAGCCTATTATGGCTTTTGCTATTGCTTTCCCGTCAAGTGAAAGAGCAATTTCAGTAGTTTACGATGTAAACGATTTATATTGGAGGCAGGAATATGGCCCGCTCGAGTGACGATTTTGTTCTCGCATGGTCATCACTATCATGCCAAGTCGGAGATTCTGGATGGCAGGCTATCTCACTTTCATGTGCGGGGTCTTTAGAAATTCAGGCGGGTTTGCGTTCGCCAAATAGGGAAGAAGCTGTTTTGTTCTATTTCCCGAATACAAAGCTTATGCGTGGATCTAGATTACCTGAAAGTAGAGGCTTTACCGTTGAGAGTCTTGGTGATTTGGATCGAGATGGAGTCAGGCTCGCAATAACAAGACGACCTGAAGGAAACTTTGACTTGTTTACAACAATGGTTTGCGACCTTGTTGGTGTTATGGACTCTGCAGCAATAAATGAACCAGAAGCTAAATTGTTACAAGTTTTGATAAGACGTGTTCTTACATGGCAACAATTCATGTCTCACAGAGTAGGTCCTCTGAGCTCTGAAGATGAGCTTGGCCTTGCGGGAGAGCTGCACTTTTTAAGAATCTTTCTCAGTCTTCCGCTGCCTTCCATCGATATTCTTAATAGTTGGGTTGGGCCGAAAGATGCCCCCCAAGACTTTTTGATTGGAATTGGAGCTTTGGAAGTGAAGGCTACGATGTCGTCGTCAGGTTTCCCCGTGAAGATAGGTAACTTGGAGCAACTTGATGATGCTATAGCGACGCCACTTTATTTGGCCGCAGTTAAATTTACAGCTACTGACGATGGAGAAACCTTATCGGAAATGGTTGCAAGTATTGAGACGTACCTTAAAGACGACTTAGATTCTGTTAACTTGTTGCACGAACGTCTAATGCTCGCCGGCTATCTGGAATCTCACGAGCATCATTATGTTCGAAAGTTTAAGCCTAAAGAGCAAGTTGTTTTCTCTGTTTCAGAAAGGTTTCCTCGTTTGACTCTTGGATCAGTGCCTAGCGGGGTTACGCGCGCGATGTATGAAATAAATTTAGATCATGCCAAGGATTTCCTTGTCGAAATAGATGTGGCACTAAACAAATTAGGAGTAACTGGATGACCCTAGATGATTTTTTAGTCGAAACGCGTAGCGAAATTGCGGCTCTACTAAATGATGGTACTACCTACACTGAACAAACATTTTGCGAAGTTGTAATGCAACATCTGAATGAAGCAGGAATGACTTTCGAGCCTGTTGTTTGTCATTATCAGAGCAAAGTAGGAAACGCCAATCTGAAATTGAGTGGTTATTCAATTTCAGAAGATGCAGAGCAGTTGGATCTATTCGTGAGTCTATACGAAGGTTTTGAAGCAATTACTTCTATTCAAGATCAAGATACTAAAACTACTGCTCAACAATGTATCCGCTTCTTGGAGCTTTGTGCGACAGGTCGCCTTCAAGAAAAAATAGATCCAACACATGATGCCTACTCACTAGCATTAACAATTGGTGAAATTTACAACTCTCTAGAGCAGATTCGGATTTTTGTATTAACGGATGGCGTAGCTAAATCCAAAAACTTTAAAGCCCGCGATGTCGGCGGAAAAACAGTAAAACTCGAGGTAATGGACATTGAGCGATTGTATCGGCATCGTTCAGAAGGTAAACCAAGAGATGAGCTTGTTATCGATTTCAAAGAAGTGTCAGGTTCACCATTACCATGTGTTTATGTTCCGGGAGAAACTGGCGATTATGATTACGCATTAACCGCGATTCCTGGCGAGGCACTCCGCTTTATTTATGAGAAGTTTGGTCCGAGACTTTTGGAAGCCAATGTGCGGTCTTTTCTCAGTGTCAAATCAAAGGGGGTGAATGCAGGTATTCAAAGCACACTTCGTTCAGCACCCGAGCGGTTCATGGCATTCAACAATGGTATTGTCTTAGTTGCGGATGAAATGAAACTTGAGCGAGCCGAAGACGGGTCTCCCGGAATTATTTGGTTACGGGGTATGCAAATAGTAAACGGTGGACAGACTACAGCATCTATTTATTTCGCCAAGAAAAAATATCCCGACACCGATCTAAGCAAAGTGAGGGTACCAACAAAAATTATAATAATGAAAGAGGATGACCCGTCAAAAGAAGAGGCGTTAGTCTCTGACATTTCGCGTTACGCGAACTCCCAAAACTCAGTTCGGCAATCTGATCTTTCGGCTAATAAGCCTTTCCATGTTGAGGTGGAGCGCCAATCAACAACGGTGTACTGTCCTGACGGGGTAGGGCGTTGGTTTTATGAGCGGGCTGCGGGTAGTTACAATACTCTTCTTACCCGAGAGGGTACAACACCGGCAAGGCTTCGAGCTCTGAAAGAGTCGATGCCATCTTCTCGAAAGATAACCAAAACGGAGCTAGCGAAATATGTAATGGCTTGGGACATGAAGCCTGATGTTGTAAGCCTAGGTACTCAAAAATGTTTTGATCGATTTATGACGTTTTTGACTGAAGCAGAAACCGCCGGTACCCCATTAGTTGTCGATACGGCTTTTTTTAAAGCACTAGTTGCAAAATGTATCATGTTCAAGATGGTTCATAAAACATCCCGCCCATTGGTTTCTGCATTCTTGGCGAACGTCGCAGCTTATACGATGGCTGTTATCGCAAATAGCTATGGTGATCGATTTGATTTTGAGAGAGTTTGGTTACGGCAAGGAGTATCGGAAGAGTTCCTTGACCAAGTTGAGATATGGGCTCGTGAAGTAAATGAACGTCTTCATAGGACTGCAAAAGGGAAGATGATTTCGGAATGGGCAAAGCGTCCAGAATGCAAAGAAGAAATGTTTTCAATGCCTTTTTCGCCACCAGATATGAATATTCCGGAAGTACGCAAGCTTGAATTTTGATTATTAGTAAGTGATGACCAGTTGGTGAGCTCTATTTATAAGATCATAAGTAGATTTACATTATCGATTAATAAGAAGAAAGAAAACATGTGGTCTCTAACTTTTATTACATTTATTCATTAAAAGACCCCCGGACAAATCCAGCGCAGCCTTTCTATATTGGAAAAGGCACTGGAAGTCGGGCTGTAGATAGAATGTATTTCCCATGCCATGGCTATGGTAGAAGCTTGTGCGATTGGATGAAGATCGGGCATACAAGTTAATAACGAGAAAATTTAGACCAATCTGGGTCTTCCGTATTGGCAATAATTACTCAACGCCACCTGCTATATAAATAGAGCTCAGGCTATAGCCGACCTTGCTCTAAAAATCTAAAAGTGGATACCTAGAAGTAGATGCATTCAAATAAAGGAAAAGTAAATGGCTAAATTCAAACCGAGAGCTCGCCTTTTAAAACTCTTAGGCGAACAACTAATAGGGACACCTCAATTAGCGATCTTTGAGTTAGTCAAAAATGGCTACGATGCTGACGCAGATCAAGTAAATGTGATCATAAAAAATCCAGAAAATGTTGCACTTGCGTCAATTGAAGTGATTGATATTAATGGTTCAGGAATGACAAAAGATGTAATTGAAAATATATGGCTTGAACCGGGAGCAGATCATCGAAAAACTGAAAAGGAACTTGGAAAAAGAACCAATAAACATCAACGTCTGCCTCTAGGTGAAAAAGGTGTTGGTCGTTTTGCTGTTCATAAACTTGGCCGAAAAATAACTCTTGAGACCAGAGCTAAAGATCAAAAAGAGCTAACGCTAACTATTGATTGGGATGACATGGAAGATATTAGGTACATGGAAGATTTCTCAATAGAGATAAAAGAACGCGATATACCCGAAGTTTTTATAGATGGAAAAACAGGAACAAAACTCACCTTAACAAAATTATATGAGCCATTGACTCGCGGTGACATTAGAAATTTACACCGAAATATAGAATCAATAAAATCACCGTTTGAACACAAAACATTCAAACTGGAAAGTAGTATTCCGAATTTTGATGTTTCTCTATCTGTAGAAGGAAAGCCTGAATGGACTCAAGATCTATACGATATAGAAAATATTTTAGAGCAAGCAATTTTCAAATTTATATTCTTTTTTGAAGGTGGAAAATGGTTTTGGCAATATGAATTTTCACCGAACGAGCAGTTGAAAAAAGAATTAAAAATATCGACAAATAAAATTGAAGGGTCAGATGAAACATTTAGATTTTCATCAAAAGGTCAAGAAATACAATATAAAAATGATACCTTTGACGATTTAGGTGAAATTTTTTGCGAAGTTTATGTTTTTGATTTTGATAAAGAAGTCAGAGATTTTTATCCTCAAACTGGATTGGTAAAGAATTTTTTGCAAGAAAACAAAGGGATACGAATTTACAGAGATGGTGTTCGAGTATACAACTATGGCGAGCCTTCAGATGATTGGCTGGAAATGGATCAACGACGAGTGAATAAACTCGGTAGTGGACTAAATAGAAGTATTACTGTAGGCGCATTGTCTTTGAATATTGCCAGCACACCTACGCTAATTGAAAAAACTAATAGAGAAGGTTTTATTGAAAACAACACATTCCGTAAATTAGTTGACGTTGTTGGATCTGCGATATCAAAATTTGAAAGTCTAAGAGATATAGATAAAAAAAGACTGCGAATTGTTACGGAAAAGGAAGCAAAACATAGTATAACTTCTATCGAAAACCCAATAGAAGAACTACGGAAAATTGCAACTGATAAGAATATAGAAGAACTAATTGAACCCAAATTAGTGAAAATTGAAAAAAGTTATAATGAAATGAGAGAAATAATGCTAAACGCCGGAATGGCAGGTCTCAATATGACCGTAGCTTTTCATGAAATACATCGCGGAATTAAAGATACCCGAGCGGCTGTAGCAGCCAATATTGATAAAGAAAAAATAATCCTTCAATTTGATAGATTTGAACTACTTCTTGACACATATGCCAAAATGTTAAAAAAAGAAAAGATTCAGGATTATAGTTTGAAAAAACTTTTACAAGGAAATATGGATCTCGCAGGTGTCAGATATAAAATGCATGACATTGTTGCAAGTTGTCCTTTGCTAGTTGGAGAGCAAACGGATGTAACTATAAAGCTTCCTCCACACCTAATGACTAGTGTTATCAATAACATAATCGATAACTCCATTTATTGGTTAGATCAACGCTGGGGATTTAATCAAAAAAATAAAAAGTTCATTTACATTGGTATTAGTGACGAATTTGATAAAGGACCAGCAATAATAATTGCAGACAACGGAACCGGATGGAAAGGAGTTAGCCCTTCAGAAGTAATAAAGCCTTTTTTGACTACTAAGCCAGGAGGAATGGGTATAGGACTTTATTACGCAAATACGATTATGGAAATGCTTGGTGGAGAAATGGTAATACTTAATCCAGGAGATATCGAACATCCAGCTGCAGCCGATGGCGCAGTAATCGCTTTAGTTTTCAAGGATAATAAAAATGCATGAGATCGTGAACGCTGTAATTATAGACAACGAGCATCATCATGTTATTGCTGTTGCTAACGCAATGTCTAGAAATGGAATTTCCTGTTTTCCAATTCACTATCAAGGTGCGGCAGAAGCATTTGATTTATGCAGAGGGATATCTAAATCTAATCCTAGGATCATAATCATAGATATTCAAATAAACTCAACTGATCCAACGCCATCGAACGCTGACTATGCCAATGTTGCAAAGTGTGTTGAGCTACTTATTGGTAATTTCAGTGGGCCATATATAGTTTTGGCGTGGTCTGATAATACCGACTATTTTGGTGCACTAAAGAAGTATGTATCGAGATATTTGGAGAAAGATAACCAACGCTTACCTTTATTTTTCGATCTAATAGATAAAACAGAGTGCAAAACAGGAACTGAGTTTGATACTTCAAAAATATTTAGTAAATTTATATCATTTATTGAATCTCAAAAAGAGTTGCGCGCGCTCATGGCTTGGGAAAAGCAAGTTATTAAATCAGCACAAAGTACTACAGACGAGATAATTTCGATCTCCAATGGAAAATTGACTTCAATCATTGAGGCTCTTGGAATTGCAGTTGCGGGAGATAACTTAAAAGATAATGAGTCCGCAGCAATCAATGAATCGCTCTTATACGTTCTTCGTGACAAAATAAGTCACTCATCACAAACAAATCCATTTCTTATCAGCCTCTGGAAAGAAGCTATTAAAAATTATGACTTAACAATTGATAAAGAGTCAAAGTGCAAACTTAATGCAGCTCTTCATTTAGACAATACGATAATTGACGATATAATTTGTCCAGGGCAAACATGGGTATTGAAAAATGAAGCTAATTTTTTTAGCATCTTTTGTACCAAAGCCGAAAAGATACCTAACATTGATAGATTGAAAGGCGACATAATTACCTTTTCTAGCGGGAAATCTGAATTAGAAGCTAAAATAAAACAAGCTGCTGACGAAGAAATTAGGGCGAGTATCAAATTAGATATTAAAAATAGATATATAGATCCTTTTAAAAATGCTAAAAATAGATCACAGATTATGCTACTAGAAATCAGTCCGCTATGTGATTTCTCAAATAGGAAAAAATTCTTAAATACATTC
>CAMLRJ010000020.1 GCA_946482345.1 uncultured Cellvibrio sp. | reverse complement strand
TACCAAATCATAGGCACGAGAAAGTGCAGCACCTGGATTCGCCACTAATTCTTCCGGTGAACAACTGGGTGAAGTGAATGGATGGTGGATTGAAGTCCAACCGCCTTTGTCATCTTCTTCAAACATCGGGAAATCAATTACCCACAGCGGCGCCCATTCACAAGTGTAGAGATTTAAATCTGCACCTAATTTACAACGCAATGCACCCAGAGCTTCAGTCACGATTTTGTGTTTGTCAGCGCCGAAGAAAATCAAATCGCCGGTTTCTGCACCTACACGATCCAGAATAGCTTTGCGCACATCGATTGACATGTAATTAACAACCGGTGATTGCAAACCGTTTTCCAAATCATTGCGATCATTCACTTTGATATAGGCCAAACCTTTTGCACCGTAGATGCCAACAAATTTGGTGTAATCATCAATTTGTTTACGCGTGAGTTTTTCATTACCGCCGGGAACTTTCAACGCAGTGACGCGAGATTTTGGATCATTGGCGGGGCCGGAGAAAACTTTGAAATCAACTTGTGCCACCAGATCTTTTACATCAACCAATTGCAATGGAATACGCATATCCGGTTTATCCGAACCGTATTTGGTGATGGCTTCAGAGAAAGGCATGTGATTGATTTTTCCGAATTCAATGTTCATTAAGTTTTTGAACAATTCGCGGAACATACCTTCCGTCACTTCCATGATTTGTTCTTGCGACATGAATGAAGTTTCGATATCGATTTGTGTAAATTCGGGTTGGCGATCCGCACGCAAATCTTCATCGCGGAAACATTTGGCGATTTGGTAATAACGATCATACCCAGCCACCATCAACAATTGTTTGAACAACTGCGGTGATTGTGGCAAAGCGAAAAACTTTCCGTCGTGTGTGCGTGATGGCACCAAATAATCGCGCGCACCTTCGGGTGTTGCGCGTGTCAGTATCGGCGTTTCAACATCAAGGAAATTGTTGCGATCCAAATAATTGCGAATGGCCATAGTGACTTTGCCACGGAAGCGCAAATTCTTTTGCATTTGTTCGCGACGCAAATCCAGAAAGCGATATTTCAAACGCACATCTTCGCCTACCGTTGAATAAGCATCCAATGGAAAAGGAACAGGTTCAGCAGCATTGAGAATGGTTAATGATGTTCCATAGACTTCAATTTCGCCTGTTGGCATATTGGGATTCACCGTTGCAGCTGAACGCGCGCGCACTTTCCCGGTTACTTGCAATACATATTCAGCACGCACTTTGTCAGCAAGCTGAAGATATTCTTTTGCATCAGCATCAAATACCACTTGCACCACTCCATCGCGGTCGCGCAAGTCGATAAAAATGACTCCGCCATGATCACGGCGGCGATCAGCCCATCCGCAAAGAGTCACTTCTTGATTAATGTGAGAGGCATTTAAAGCGCCACAGTATTGACTGCGCATAGTGGTTTTCCCGTCAAAATAAAATTAATTTGTTGCAGTTGCAGATGATGAACCGGTATTGGAACTGCTTGTACCTGAGCTGGTTGACTGAGTTGAATCGCCAGCTAAATTCTTTTTCTTTCCTGATTTAAAATCTGTTTCGTACCAACCACCGCCAGACAAACGAAAGCCTGCAGCAGAGATTTGTTTTTTCAGCGTGGATTTCTGACACGCCGGACATTCTGTTAAAGGTGCATCACTTAACTTTTGCAAAGCCTCTAACGCATGACCACAGGATTCACATTGGTATTCGTAGATGGGCACTTCAAATCACCTCATAAGATTGTTTTTATGGATTACAAACCATGGATACAAAATCAGGCAATGATCGCCGAAGGCAAATCATCAAAAGGGCGGCGATTGTAACGCAAAAGGGAAAAAGCGAGAACTTGCTAAATCCATAAATCCAGAAGTAACACACCAATCAATCCTGTAATGCCGACAACAGTCTCCATTAAGGTCCAACTCTTGAAGGTGTCTTTCAAGCTGAGATTGAAGTATTCCTTGCACATCCAGAAACCTGAATCATTGACGTGGGAACACATAAGACTGCCAGCGCCCACCGCCAATACCATCAGTTCAGGACTAATAGCCGGATTAGCCAACACTAATGGCGAGACAATACTGGCAGCCGTCAAACCCGCAACAGTCGCTGACCCCAGACAAATACGAATGATCAGTGCGATAGTCCAGCCCAGTAACAGAGGATTAATGTCGATTGAGCCAAGCCCGGCAGCCAACTGTTGATTGACACCACTATCAACAAACACCTGCTTCAAGGCGCCAGCACCGGCAATAATTAATAGAATCGGTGCTATGTCTTTTATGGCAGCAGCATAACTATCCATTACCTGTTTCAAAGGCATGGATCGTCGTATCGCCAACAACCAGGTTGCCAACCCCAGAATCATCAACATCACCAAAGTGGGATTACCCAGAAATTTCAGCCAGGTTTGCCATGGGGAATTACTCTCGATGCAATAAGGTAAAACCGATGCCAGAGCAATAACACAAATAGGCATCAGAGCTACCAATAAACTGGTTGGCAAAGAAGGTAATTGATCATCAGGCATTAATCTGGGCTTGAAAGTTTCCAGAGGCACTGAAGGTATATGACGGATAAATTTTGCTAACAAAGGCCCCGCAATAATCATCACCGGCAATCCAACGACCAATCCATAAATAATGGTCAAACCTATATCCGCATCAAACTGCGGAATCATGGCGGTGGGAGAAGGGTGTGGCGGTAAAAAACCATGGGTAACGGACAAAGCAGCGAGCAATGGTATCCCTAAATAAATAGCAGGAAGACGAGTTTGATAAGCAACGGAAAACACCAGAGGCACCAGTAACACGAATCCCACATTATAAAAAAGTGGAACGCCCACAATAAAACCACTGAATAACATTGCCCAGAGAATATATTTTTCTCCGGCAAGTCTGATCAAAGTTTGGCTAATTTGTTGCGCAGCTCCCGAGTCGGCAATCAATTTACCAAACATGGCACTCAAACAAATGATGCCCGCCAGAGACCCCAACAAACTGCCAATACCTGATTCTATAGATGAAGGTATTTTTTCAGGCGGCACACCGAGCAAAAGTGCGCCCAGCACTGACACCACCAGAAAGGCAACAAAGGGATTCACATGCCAACGGGCGGTCAACAGAACCAAAACCAACAAACAAATAAAGATGGATACAAATTCCACTGATTGCTTTCCTCAATTTCAACCGGAACTGGCTGCGGAATGGGAATCGGCAATCCACTGCAGAAGATGTTGACGCTGGCTTGGGGAAGTCACTTCCTCGGAGCGGGGGTTTATCGGTGAATTTCCTACCCATTCAAAACGCCAGCGAAATAATTGGATTTGACCGGGAGCTTCACGAACTTCGATCAAATCCATTTGCCTGGGATCAAGATTCAACAAGTCCCGCAATTGAAAGGCAAAGGGTTCAGCATTTTTTCCGACAAAACTGGATGCCTGTCGGGGAGCAAGAATAAACAGCAAATCACGCCCTTGATAAACCTGATGACAGAGGTGCAATTCCACCTCCTGCCCCATACGATTCTTCAAGGTTTTTGACGTAAATCGCAACAGCGACAAGGTGTTAGACATGAACATTCCTTAATCTTGTGTTCACCAGAAGATTTGAGGGCGCGAGTCTACTGGGAAATTGTGACAGATCAAGAAAAACCACAAACTCTGGTTTCAATGTTACGGAAAGGAACTGAAAAGCTTTCATAAATTACCTATTTGCCCATTGAACAAATCAAATGATCCCGAGTCAGAAGGAAAACCTGATGAACTGGCATCCAAAATGACCTTATTTTCATGCTTAGGTTGCAATCGGATTGCAATTGGAAGTTACATAATTTGAATTGACAGCGATTGCCAGTACACAGAGAATCACCGACCAGTTTTTTTCCCGGAATTAACCGCATGTTTATCACCCGTTTTTTGATTGTCCTTTCCAGTGCACTGATCCTCACCGCTTGTGGTGGTGGCAGTTCAGGCGGGGGCACCTCCAGCTCCAAAAGTTCCTTTTCCTACAGTTTTAGTAGTCTAGCCTATTCCAGCAATGGCACCGGAAATTGGCCAAGTGTGAGGGTGGATGCAGTCAATCCAAATGGAAAAACCCCAAAGACACTGACTTTCAGCTGGTCTCCGGTTGAGGGCGCCACTTATTACAAACTGATGAAAAATCAGGGCGGTAACTCAGGTTTCGTCCAGGTAGGCGAAAACATCACGACGACAAGCACGACCGAGGTAATTAGCACTAAAGATGAGAACATCGGCGTGCATTTGCAGGACTGGATCAACACTCGATATGTAGTAGAAGCCTGTATCACAGACGACAACTGCCAAACATCCAGCAATACCTACACCGCCACGGAAATGATCAAAGCCATAGGATTGGTTCGCGCCTCGAATGGCGAAGAAAATGATCAATTTGGTTGGAGTGTTGCCCTGTCCGGTGATGGAAATACGTTAGCTGTGGGCGCTCCATCAGAGGACAGTAAAGCCACAGGTGTTGGCGGGGATCAGGAAAACAATGACAGTACAAACTCAGGTGCTGTCTATATATTTGTCAAAAATAATGATGGTCTGTGGGAACAACAGGCTTATTTAAAAGCCTCCAATACCGAACAACCCAGCCTTAACTCATACCGCTTTTTACCCAATGACCGATTTGGTTATCAGGTAGCTTTGTCTGATGATGGTAATACTCTTGCAGTCTCTGCCATATTTGAAGACAGTCCTTCATGGGGCGTTAATTGCAATCAGCAAAACTATGAAGTGACAGGCATTTTTAACAGCAGCTATTCCAGCTCATCCAGCAGTTTTTCAACTGATTCCAGTATTTCCAGCTCCATTAATAGCGACCAAATAGTCATCGTTGCACAAAGTTACAACATTGGTGCTGTGTACACATTCAAGCGAACTGACAACGTCTGGACTCAGGAAGCTTACCTGAAACCCAATTCATCTCTTGTGCATTTAAGGGCTGATCTTAAATTTGGTGAGTCCCTCGCACTTTCAGGCGATGGAAAAACGCTTGCTGTCGGCACTACCAGTGATTTACTGGGTTTTATCGAAACCAACAATGTCGTTCATTTCAATAATTCCAGTGTTCCGGAATGTTTGAATTATTCATCGCTGGCAGCCTCACTCAGTAGCTCATCCGCTTCCTCAACGTCCAGCTCCTCATCCAGTCAAAGCTCTTCGAGTGTCAAAGCCTGGGGAGGCACCCAGTCAGGTGCTGTTTATACCTTCATCCACACAGAGGAAGGCTGGAAAACCGAGGCTTGGATAAAAGCCGCTAATAGTAATGCAGGTGACGCCTTCGGAACCAATCTGGCCTTGTCACAAGATGGCAATACTTTGGCAGTAGGCGCCATAGGTGAAGACAGCCCCGCAACGGGCATCAACGGTAATGGCGACAGCAATGGTTGTTACTACTTCAAGGATCAGGTGATTACGCCAGACGATGCCTGTGCCAAGTACCCAACCTATCCATTAAATAATGGCGCCGCTTACGTATTCACACGTAATGCAGGAATTTGGGGACAGGAAGCTTATCTGAAACCCGGCAGCCAGTTCCCCAGTGCACTCTTTGGAGTCGCTGTTGATTTATCGAACGATGGCTCCACTCTGGCGGTCGGAGCCACCGGAGATGCCAACAATATCAGCGGCGCAATCAATCAAACGCCTCAATATAATAATGATGCGCATTTTGCCAACTCGGGTGCAGCTTATGTGTTTACACGCACTGGAACCAGTTGGTCTCAACAAGCGTTTATCAAACCACAAGTCGTGTTGCCGGGATATCAATTCGGCAATGACGTAAAACTGTCCGGTGACGGCAATATTCTTGCGGTCAACTCCTTGCTTGAATCCAGTAACAGCGTTGGTATTGATGGTAATCCCGGTGACATCAGTGCCCCGGGAGCTGGCGCCATGTACATATTCAAACGCAATTCAACGCAATGGTCTCAAGCCGCTTATGTGAAAGCCAGCGATACTCAAGCGCAAGACAGATTTGGCGCACACGCCACACTTTCTGATGATGGCAAAACACTGGCAGCGGGAGCACACCGCAAATCCGGCACGGCGTCATCCAGCAATTCTTCTTCTGTTGCGGCGGAAGCAGCAGGTGGCGTTTATATTTACTAATTTTTCTGTTGATTCGATAAAAGGACGCTTCGGCGTCCTTTTTTATTTGTGCTTCATTGACAAGGTTATTCACAAGTGATTTATTTTGTTCTCCATTAATAAAGGAGACAGGACATGTCTGACAATAATCCCTATAGAGTACCGGAAACAAACCTTGAAGTAGCGCAAGAGTCAACGCACGAATTAAATCCCGACTGGCAAATTGAAAGTGTACTCAGTGAAGCCTGGCAACTCACAAAAGGTTTTAAGGCTTCATATTGGGGAGCGCTGATTATTTATATTGTGATTGCCGCAATCACCAGTGCAATCGCAGAATTTTTTTTCAAAAGCTCAATTTTCTTAATTATTATTGGACAAATATTACAAGGTTTGGTG
The DNA here is from genome assembly GCA_946482345.1 of uncultured Cellvibrio sp. Next base: position 9,740 of record CAMLRJ010000020.1, on the reverse strand, counting down.
ACTTATCCTTTAATAGCAGGATTAACCATGATAGCGGTCAGACACAGTGTTGGCCTACCTTGTAATGCCACCATGGTTTTCGATTACTATCCCAAAACAATTCCTATTTTCCTGACCTATCTTTTGATGACAATACTGATCGTAATCGGCATATTGCTGTTGGTTATTCCGGGAATTTATCTCGGCGTTGCCTACTCATTTGCACTGATTTTATTGGTTGATAAAAATATGCGAATCTGGGATGCACTGGAAACGTCACGCCAGGTGATTACACGATGCTGGTTCAGAACTTTTGCATTTTTTATCGTCATGTTTTTTATCATTCTGATAAGCATCATCCCACTGGGTATAGGTTTGATTTGGAGCATACCTTTTGCCAGTTTGGGTATGGCGATAATTTACCGCAGTCTATTTGGTGTTAACCAAAGCAATTAATCTGACAAACACACTTGCTGCTTATTCGCAGCAGGTGTGTTTCACACAAACCATTTCAATTGAATCCCGGGTTTGTTTTTTTCAGCTACATATTCAGCACAAACCCATAAATCCCCCACTGCTACCAAATAATTATCGGAATAAATCAATGGAATTGAATCGCGTAACCATGGCTCCAGACCAAATTCCTGCAAACATTTTTTTAAGGTTTGTGAATGGTTGCGTCCTGCGGGTCGGCAGCGTTCACCGCCTTGTCGGTTTTTTATATGGATGTCGGGTAAATCTGCTCGCAAGAATTTTGCTGATGCATCAGCAATACACTTGGTCATAGTCAATTTTAATTCGGGCAAAACCAATGGCAAAGCAAAAATTTTATTCTGATAAACTCGTAACGATAGATTTCCCCATTGCACATTAATATTCAAATCCGTTTTTTCTGAAAAAATTTGCGATCTAATTTGCTGCCAATGTTGTTGCTCCGGAATTGAATACCCCTGAGTGGATAACCAATAACGCAATAAGTTATGCTGCCTGGGAACAGACAAACCCGAAAAACGCGTTCTGTTAATACTTTGGCCAATACGTTCGTCACGCAAATCCATTGTTTGCAGATCGGCAATTGCCATTTCGGTTAAGAGTGTTTCGGTTTCCGCAAAAAGCTGCGCGGTTTGATGCCATTTCTTTTGCATGCCCGGCCATCGGGATTGCAATAATGGCATCACTTGCAAACGTAAATAATTGCGGTCGTATTTTTCTGATAGATTACTTTCATCTTCGATCCATTCAAGTCCATGCTGTTTGGCATAATTTAATAAATCAGATCTGGGAAACGATAAGAGTGGCCTGTAAATCATAGCGCGATTGAAAACACGCTCTGCTGAAATCCCGGATAAACCCTTTACACCGGTTCCCCGTAATAATCTGAGCAACAAAGTTTCAGCTTGATCATCAGCATGATGAGCGGTAAATAAGCTATCGCCTTCTGCAAGATATTTTGCAAAGACTTGGTAGCGCGCAACTCTCGCTGCATCTTCAATACCATTCCCTTGATTTTCCACTTTGACTTTTTCAGAAACACATTGCACACCCAATAACCGGCAAAATTCTTCACAATGTTGTTGCCATGAATCTGCATTAGGTGAAATTTGGTGATTGATATGGATTGCAGAAATAGTGACAGGTAAATTTTTTGATAAAAGCAAATGTAAAAGTACAGTAGAATCCAAACCACCACTAAAACCCACCCACCAGGTATTATGGGTATCGACATTGATTTTCGGTACTACAATGTCGATCTTATGTGATGAGTCAAATGAATTCATACGATTTTTCAGGTCAGACAGGTTTACTACATTATGACACAAATAATTCCTTACGGTTTCTGGCCATCGCCCATTAGCAGTGAACAGCTTACGGCACAATCTGTTCGTTACAGTGATGTCAAATTATTTCAGGACAAACTCTATTGGATCGAAACCCGCCCCAACGAAAAGGGAAGATCTGTTTTAGTTTGCAGGGATAATCAACAACAATTTGAACCTTTGGATTCAACCAGCAACCTGCGCACACGCGCACAGGAATACGGTGGCTCCTGTTATTGTCTGACAGAAAACTGCATTTATTTTGTGAACAATGATGATCAGGCTATTTATGAATTCGATATTAAGCGCAATCTTCAACAATCCATTTCACCTGCAGGTGATTTTCGCTACGCCGATTTATTATTGGATACAAAGCATCAACGTTTGATATGTATTCGCGAAACAATAAACAAGGACCATCATTTTCCCATTACAGAAATTATTTCCATCCATTTATATAGCAGACAAATCAATATTTTAGTGTCAGGTAATGATTTCTATTCAAATCCGCAAATTTCGCCCTGCGGTCAATTTCTCAGTTATTTAACCTGGAACCATCCACAAATGCCTTGGGATGGCAGTTTATGTTACCGGGCAACACTTAACACGAATGGTGAAATAGAATCCACTATTTTGGTTGCGGGCTCCAATAATGAATCTATTTTCCAGCCACAATGGTCACCTGATGGCGAGTTATTTTTTGTATCAGACCGCAATAATTGGTGGAATATTTATGCATGGAATGGTTCGGATATCCGATGCATTCACAAAATGGATGCCGAATTTGCAACACCGCAATGGGTATTTGGCATGAGCACTTATGGCTTTCTCAATTCACAGGAAATTTTTTGTTGTTACAGCCAAAAAGGGCAATGGAATTTGGCCCGAATTAATATCAATACATCCCGTTTTGCCAAAATCAACTCTGATTATTGCGACATCCAAAGTATTGCTGCCGGAAAAGAATGCGCCGCTTTTATTGCAGCATCAGCGACAAAACCCGCTCAGGTATTGCTATTCATTAATAATCAGATAGAAGTGGTCGCCACGAACAAATCAACACTGAATCCAAATGACATTGCAATCGCAGAACCCATAGAATTTCCAACCAGCGATGGCGCAAAAGCCTATGGATTTTTTTATCCCGCCGTCAATTCAGCTGTAAGCTTAAATACATCTAACACCAAAGACATAACCCAAAAACCACCGCTGATTGTTTTTTGTCACGGTGGGCCAACCGGTGCTTGCGAAACTGGATTGAATTTAAAAATTCAATTTTGGACCAGCCGGGGATTTGCAGTTGTCGATGTTAATTATCGAGGCAGCACAGGCTATGGTCGCCAATATCGCGACGCATTAAAAAAATCATGGGGAATAAAAGATGTTATTGACGTTTGCAGTGCCACTGACTACTTAATCAAACATCATAAAGTGCATGATCGATTTACTATTATTCGAGGGTCAAGTGCCGGTGGATTCACAGTACTGGCAGCACTCACCTTCAGCAATCGATTTTCCATCGGGTGCAGCTTATACGGCATAGGCGATCTGGAAGCACTGGCAAAAGATACGCACAAATTCGAAGCACATTATTTGGATTCACTTGTCGGCCAATACCCGGAAGAACGCGAGGAATATATTGCCCGCTCACCCATTCATCACATAGATAAATTAAATTGCCCCGTTATATTTTTTCAGGGAATGGAAGATAAAGTCGTACCACCTGCTCAAGCAGAAGCCATGGTGAACGCACTTGAAAATAAAAAAATACCCGTGAAATATATACAATTTAATAACGAAGGCCACGGCTTTAGACAAGCAGACAATATCAAATCTGTTTATGAAAATGAGCTGGCCTTTTATCAAAGGTTTTTGTCATAAAATTAACTATATTACTTCTGATACTCAATACGATTAATATACCAAGTGAATTCCCCAGCTTCGGTTTTCACTACTGCTTCATCATCTACTTGTTTTTTTATTAATGCTCTTGCCATGGGTGAATCAATAGATATGTAATCTTTGGTATTAAATATTTCGTCGTAACCGACAATTCGGAAACGTTTGGTTTCGCCCTGATCATTTTCAATTTCAACCCAGGCACCAAAAAAAACACGCCCTTCCTGAACTGGCGAGTAATCAACGATTTTCAAATCCTCAAGGGATTTCCGTAAATATCTTACACGGCGGTCAATTTCACGCAGGCGTTTTTTATTATATTGATAATCCGCATTTTCGCTGCGGTCGCCCAGGCTGGCAGCCCAGGAAACTTTGGCAGTAACATCAGGACGTTCAACACGCCACAAATAATCCAATTCTTCTTTAAGAGCATTAAAGCCCTCTCTTGTGATTAGGGGAGTTTTCATATGGGATGCAAGGTAAAAAGGTTGAGTGGCATTTTACACTAGCCAGTTCCTGTACTGAAAGTCATTTAATTTCCAAGCAATTATGCAAAGATTATGAAAATTTCCTGCGCACAGTTCACAGAATGGAATCCAACGCATATGCTTGGACAACTACCCACCTGAAAATATGGAATTGATGTGTTTACACTACGCAACAAAGTATTCTTAACGCTTGCCAGTCTAAGTTTAATTCTTACTGCATCTTTCTATATCTACACTGTCAGCAGCTTTCGTCACAACTTTAATCAATATATTGTCGAAAAAGAAACTCGATTTGCTGCACCTCTTGTTAGCGATCTGGAAGAAAAATTCAAGCTGCATAAAAATTGGAATTGGATCGATGATTGGCAAAATTATCTGGATAATATTTTTAAAGATTTCCAACCATCAAAGAATTCACTGGCCTCATCGCCTGCAGAAACTCAACATCACGTAAAATTTACAGGAGCCATGCCACCACCGCACATTCTGAATAAAATTACACTGGTTGATCAACATCAACATACTGTTCACGGTAATCGATCAACATTAGGTTCAATTACCCTTGCACTTAAAAATAATGATGAGGTGATAGGATTCTTAACTATCCCCAAAAACCCTTCTCTTCAGGATCTGAAAGATGCAGAATTTTTAGAGCTGCAATTAAAGAAATTAGGGATTTCACTGGTATTGACTCTTTTCATAGCTTTTATTGTCTCTATCCCGATAGCACATTTACTAACACATAGAATTAACATTATTAATCAATTTATAGGTCAACTCAGCAAAGGAAATTATAAAAATAAATTACAGATTGGTGGCAAGGATGAACTCAGTGAATTGGCAGAACACATTAACAATTTAAGTAACACTCTCGACAGAGCTAATGATGTGCGCCGTCAATTGGTTGCTGATATTTCGCATGAATTAAGAACACCGACGGCTGTTCTAAAAGCAGAACTGGAATCACTTGAAGATGGTGTGCGCCAGTTAGATAAACAGGCTATTAGCCGACTCACGATTCACACCAAAAGGCTCGAATACCTGATTTCTGACCTGTACGATTTATCCATTACCGATTTAGGCGGGATGTCTTATAAAAAAGAAGTGATGCTGTTGACCGAATCAGTAGAAGATGCCTTGCAATCCATGCGCAGTGAATTTGAAAAAAAACACATTGATTTGCAATTAATTGACAAAACTCATTCAATTTATTTACTGGCGGATAAAAGACGAATACTGCAATTATTAACCGGATTACTGAAAAATAGTTTGGATTACACTAATAGCCCTGGCGAAACCTATATTATTATGAATAGGTTGGAAAATAAGGTGCAAATCAATATTGAAGATTCAGCACCCGGTGTCACAGACGAACAACTTCCAAAATTATTTGATCGACTTTATCGCGGCGATGCATCGCGATCAAGATCATCGGGCGGTGCCGGACTGGGTTTATCGATATGCAAAAATATTGTTGAAGCACACCAAGGCGATATTCAAGTCACACACAGTAATTTCGGCGGATTAAAAGTCTCCATCACATTACCTTGTTACAACCAGTAAGACCCAGCGAGATAACAACCATGCTTGTTCTATTAATTGAAGATGAAGAAGCGCTTGCCGCTGTCATAAATGATTATCTGAAAGCAGAAGGCTATCGACCTACAACAGCAACCCATGTTGATTCAGCATTTGCTCTGCTGAAAGAACAGTCATGGGATCTGGTTATTCTGGATATCATGCTGCCAAGTCAGGATGGCAAAACCAATGGATTCGATATCTGCCGTTTTATCAGAGAAAACACCAATATTCCCGTCATAATTACCTCAGCAAGAGTTGAAGAATCCGATAAATTATTGGGTTTCGAACTTGGAGCGGATGACTATCTGACCAAACCATTTAGCCCAAGGGAATTAATGGCACGAATTAAAGCCATTTTAAAACGAACACAATCTACTCACGAATTCTCAACTGATTTCCAATTAATTTCTGAAAATCTTTCTGTGGTTTATAAACATCAAAGAATTGAATTGACATTAATTGAATACAGGCTTTTGACCACTTTATTTGCGCGTAAAAACACCATAGTGTCGCGCGATATTCTCATGCAGAATGCTTACACCGATCACCGCATAGTAAGCGACAGAACTATGGATTCACATATCACTAAACTCAGGAAAAAATTAAATCAATTATCACAACAGGAATGGATCCAATCTGTGTATGGTGCTGGCTATAAATTTTCCCTTACAGAATAACTTCCTTGATTTTTGCACAATTTTTCGATTTTTTCTGTGCAATCGCCACTCATACTGACAGCGTCATAAATAAAAAGGTGTCATTGTATGAACGATCAATTAAAAAATCCGGCAACCATAAATTCTGAACGAAGAAAAGCATTGGGGACCCTGGGAGCATTGGGAATGCTTGGAGCAGGTGGCATCATCAGTTGTGGTGGTGGCTCATCCAGTCGCTCATCTTCATCGGTCGCAACTTCATCAACAGCTGTATCAAGTAGTTTAAATTCATCCAGCGTTGCCAGCTCCAGTCAAGCCGGTGCATGCGTATTAATCCCGACTGAAACTATAGGGCCATTTCCTTTATCAACACTACTCGATAATTCATCGGTACTCAGAGAAAACATCTATGAAGATAAAACCGGAATACCTTTAACAGTTAAATTAAAATTAGTGAATGTAAACAATTCCTGCACTCCGGTATCAGGCTATGTGTACATTTGGCACTGCGATAAAGATGGCCTCTACTCAGGCTATTCAACTGGAAATAATGCAGGTCAGGCAGGAAAAACTTATTGTCGCGGCGTGCAATACACAGACACCAATGGTGTTGCATCTTTTAATACTATTTATCCAGGTTGGTATGCTGGACGGATCACACACATTCACTTTCAAATTTTCCTGACAAACTATTCCAGCTCTGCGCAATCAACCGCTATTTCACAAATGGCATTTCCAGCGGATATTACCACTGCAGTTTATAACTCATCGCTTTACACCAAAGGACAAAACACATCGGTAACCAGCTTTGCTGTCGATAATGTATTTAGTGATGGTACTACCTATCAAATGGCGAATATTACGGGAAACGTGACTGATGGATATGTGGCAGAACTACAAGTTGGCCTGGCAATTTAATAAGATAGCCGGAGCAAATACTCCGGCTATTTTTCGACATTTACATCACATTGAATTCCGAAGGCAGATTTAACTTCTACCCAAATCCTCATTATTGCTGGCACGTCAATTGGCAAAATTAAACTCAATTTTCAGCAGAAAATGTTATAGTGCGCGACTTCTTGTTGTCGCCCTTAACTGTTTACTGAACTACAGGTTTTTGTTTTATGACTCCACGCAAAATTCTCGTTACCAGCGCCCTCCCCTACGCAAATAGCGATCTGCATCTGGGACATATTCTGGAGCAAACCCAAACCGATATTTGGGTCAGGTTCCAACAACTGCGTGGACATGATTGTCATTATTTTTGTGCTGACGATGCACACGGCACCGCCATCATGCTGAAGGCGGAAGAAAAAGGCATTACACCCGAAGAACACATCGCCAACATCAAACGCGATCACGAACAAGTGTCACGAGATTTTCACATCAACTTCACCTGCTATCACACTACTCATTCGGAAGAAAATCGCGAATTATCCTATTTGATTTATGAGCGATTAAAAAACAATGGCCATATTGCCAGCCGCAAAATTACTCAAGCTTACGACCCGGAAAAAGAATTATTTTTAGCAGACCGTTATATCAAAGGTACTTGTCCCAAATGTAAATCTGATGATCAATATGGAGACAACTGCGAGAAATGTGGCGCAACCTATTCGCCTATGGATTTGATCAACCCCAAATCAGCGATCTCCGGTGCAACACCCATCGCAAAAGAATCCGAACATTTCTTTTTTACCTTACCGGCGTTTGCTGACTTTTTAAAAACCTGGACACGCGCAGGTCACTTGCAAGACGAAGTTGCCAACAAAATGGCCGAGTGGTTGGATGGTGGTTTGCAAGAGTGGGATATTTCGCGTGATGCACCTTATTTTGGTTTTGAAATTCCCAATCAACCCGGAAAGTTTTTTTATGTCTGGCTGGATGCGCCCATCGGTTATATCGCATCACTGAAACATTATGCCGATGCACGCAATGAAAACTGGCTGGATTATTGGAAGCCGGATTCCACAACCGAGGTTTATCATTTTATCGGAAAAGATATTGTCAATTTCCACGCATTATTTTGGCCCGCCATGTTGCACTCGGCCAATTTGCGTACGCCGACAAAAATTTGTGTGCACGGATTTGTCACAGTCAATGGCACCAAGATGAGTAAATCACGCGGCACTTTTATCAATGGCAAAACCTATCTGGAATATTTAAATCCGGAATATTTGCGTTATTACTTCGCCGCCAAATTAACCAGCGCGGTTGATGACATTGATTTGAATCTTGAAGATTTTATTCAACGGGTGAATAGCGATCTGGTTGGCAAGGTAGTGAACATCGCCAGTCGCACTGCAAAATTTATCCAGAATTCTGGTGGTGTTTTATCAACAGAAATCGCAAATCCCGATTTGTGGAAACAAGCCGTCGATGCGGGCGAAACTATAGCCGCACACTACGAAGCTCGCGATTTCAGCAAAGCCATGCGCGACATCATGGCAATTGCCGATGCTGCCAATGAATATATTGCAGCCGAAGAACCCTGGAAGTTAGCCAAACAACCCGGCGCAGAAGCAAAAACCCAAGCAGTTTGTACCATGGGGATAAATTTATTCCGTGTTTTACTCACTTATTTAAAACCGGTTTTACCGGCAATGACGGCAGAAGCAGAAAAATTTCTGGGTGAAACATTAACCTGGACTGCACCAGTTGAATTTCGCAGCGGCAATAAAATAAATGAATTCAAACCACTGATGACACGCGTAGAAAAAGAAAAGGTAGATGCCATGGTAGAAGCCAGCAGAGAAGTCATCGCCAATCTAAAACCAAAAGCAACCGGCCCGTTAGTGGATGATCCAATTGCAGCAGAAATTGAATTCACCGATTTCGCCAAAGTCGATTTACGTATTGCGTTAATTGCCAATGCAGAACATGTTGAAGGCTCTGACAAATTATTGCGTCTGACGTTGGATTTAGGCGGCGAAACCCGAAATGTTTTTTCCGGAATCAAAAGTGCCTATGATCCAAAAGAGTTAATTGGAAAATTAACTGTTGTAGTCGCCAATTTAAAACCGAGAAAAATGAAATTCGGTATGAGTGAAGGAATGGTATTAGCCGCAGGCCCCGGTGAAAAAGAAATTTATTTATTAGAACCCCACTCAGGCGCAAAACCTGGACAAAGGGTGATGTAGCCACCAACAAAACAAAAAGTACGAATATTGATTTCGTACTTTTTGTTTTTGATATTGTCAAACCAGCATTACTGATAAAGCTTCGGCAACTCATCTTCGAACAAAACTGCAGCATCTTCTTTAAACTTAATAAAGTCAGCTGTTTCAGGATGGCCTTTATAAGGTACGTAAAAATGTTTC
>CAMLRJ010000019.1 GCA_946482345.1 uncultured Cellvibrio sp. | reverse complement strand
GCAAAGAATAATCACTCTGTTAAAACGCGCCAATTTACCGGTGTTATCACCAGCCAATATGACAGACGAAGAATTTTTGTCATTGATGGGTGTTGATAAAAAAGTGATGGATGGACGTTTACGTCTGGTTTTATTAGAGTCTATGGGTAAAGCAGAAATTACCAGTGATATAGATTCAAATCTGTTGCATCAAACTTTTGCAGCATGCAGAGCTGCATCTTAATTTTGAGATGGGTGAGGGTTAACTTATGACGCCAGAATCCCCTTTGCGAGCACAACCAGACAATCGATTATCCGATGATTCTGTGAATTTTCAGGCAGGGCTTTTTGATGGGGATAATCTTGATGCTCACGAAAGTTCTGCATTATTAAGTGATTATCGGCAGCGTTACGGTTTATCGGAAGATCCGTTTTCGGATGATTACAGTTTTCCCCTTTTCACCGGAGCTGGCCGTCGTCAGGTTCTGGATCAACTGCTACATCTTTGTCAATTCAGTAATCAATTATTGGTGATCACTGGTGAATCCGGTGTAGGTAAAACACGTCTTGCGCATGCTTTAGCTGATTCGTTGGAAGAAAACGATCATTTATGTTTTTTGGCAATGAGTCCCGGTCAGACACTTGAGCAATTACTCCGGGCGATTGCGGAATCTTTTAATCTCGATATCTCTGAAACAGCAACTGCCGACAAATTAATTCAGGAAATCGAAAAATTTATCGAGCTGCACGCTTTGAATCAGGAAGCAGAAAGCGACGGGCTGGTGTTATTGATTATCGATAATGCAGAGCATCTGGATGCCCAATGTGTTGCTGCTATTGGTGCGTTACTCGACAATAAACCTCAGCCATATCCTTTGCATATCATCCTTGCGGGTGAACCTGTATTGGTATCGCGCGTCAATAATATTGAATCGGAGCATTTGCAAATCAGTGATTTTCATTTGCCCGCTTTTACTTTGTCAGAGACGGTTGATTATCTTAATTTTCGCATGGAAATGGCGGATTATCTGGGGCCGGAAATTTTTACTGAAGCAATGGTTGATCCCTGGTGGCGACAGGCTCATGGGCAGTTGTCATTAATCCATGAGTCAGCGCAAGATAAATTATTGCAGTCAGTGCTTCCGCCATCCGAAACCAAACGTCTTGGTTTTCCGATATTTCATATACTGGCAATTTCAGCGGTGATTGCGGTTGCCGGTGTGTTTTATCTTTATTTGGATAAACAACCGGAAAAAAATACAGAGGTGTTGGTTGCCATTCCCAAAACCAATTCCCAATCTTCAATTGTGGTGACTGCCCAATCACAAGCTGTTGCTGACACCCAGGCACCAGTGGAGCCCATTCTGCAATCATTGCCGGATGTGTCAGTTGATCAATTGCCCGCAGAAAATTTACCAATCGCAACTGAAGTGGTGAGTTCAGTTGCTTCCAACACAATTCCGCAGCCAGTCGTTGATGTGCAAGATATAAAAATGGCGGAAGTCAAAGAGCCAATAGTGACAACCGACAGCAGCACGTCGGTGATGGCCAATAACACAATTGAATCCAATCCCCCATCGACCGCCGATGTGACCCGATTGACAGAACCCAAGCCCAGAATAGCGACTTCACCATCCGGTGAATTGACTGCAAATGAACAAGAAATTTTGTCATGGTCGTCCTCGGAGTACACCATTCAAATTCTGGGTGTGAGCAATTTGAAATCGGCACAGGATTTTGTGAATGCTCAAAGCAATAGATCTGAATTATTAATTTTTGAAACGCGACGAGCCGGAAAAAAATGGTACGTGGTAATCACAGGTCACTATGCTTCCAATGCTGAAGCAAGAACTGCCGCTGCCAGATTGCCTGCCAGTCAGCGTGAGTCGGGCCCATGGCCACGACAAATAAAAGTGATTCAGCAAGAAATTCGTCAATAATAGTTTTGTCAGCGTTTTGCCTGTTAATCTTATCCGAAAGAAAATGACATGAATCCCAATATAGAAATTTCGGTAAAGACCCGTTTTGTAGATGAACAATCTGTCACTGAAAAAGGTCAGTTTGTGTTTGCTTATACCATTACGATTTCCAATCAATCTGATATTTCGGTTCAGCTCATCAGTCGGCACTGGATTATTACGGATAGCCGCAGTCAAGTGCAGGAAGTAAAAGGCTTGGGTGTGGTAGGACAACAACCTGTATTGGAACCGGGCTCCAGTTTTACTTATAGTAGCAGTGCTATGTTGGCAACGGAAACCGGCACTATGGAAGGTAGTTATCAAATGTGCACCGAAGCGAAAGAAAATTTTTCTGTGCCAATTCCCGCCTTTCTTTTGATCCACCCAAAAAAGTTACACTGATAAAATTTAATTCTTTTTTTGGATGTCCTCTTATGATGTTTACTCAATCAATTTCATCATGGTTTCTGATTTTGTTGTTGACCATTCCGTCACCGATATTGCTGGCGGATTCCCCTGAGTTTACGTTTTTTCACGCTCGTGGTACCGAGATAGTCACAGAATCCGGTAAGCCGGTTTTCTTTAAGGGAGTCGCTTTTGGTAATCGAGTCTGGAATAACGACAGAATTCCGGTGGATCATCATTCTGCTGAAGATTTTCTTCGTGTGAAAAAGATGGGCATGAATCTGGTTCGTTTTTATTTGAATTACAAAACGTTTGAGAGCGATGATAAACCCTATCACTATCTTGACGATGGTTGGCAATGGCTTGACGATAATATCCGTTGGGCAAAACAACACGGCGTTTATTTAATTTTGAATGTGCACATTCCTCAGGGCGGATTTCAGTCTACGGGAAATGGTTGGGCCTTGTGGGATCAGCAAGAAAATCAAAAACGATTAATTGCATTATGGAAAGCTATAGCAACTCGTTATAAAGATGAACCGGTTGTTATGGGTTACGATTTACTTAATGAGCCCGGTGTTTCAAAAAGCAAACAGCAATGGCAAATTCTTGCGCAACAACTGGTCAATGAAATTCGCACGGTTGATAAGAAACATCCCATTTTTATTGAGCGTGTCAATTCGGTAAAGAAAAATTGGGATAACGATAAGGAAATGAATTTCGTATTGGTTGAAGGTGAAAATTTAATTTATGAATTCCATGTATACGATCCCTATTTCTATACGCATCAATTGGCAGAGTGGGATGATTACATGCGCAATCGCGATGGCGGTGTTTGGCCTGATCCGAAAAAGCGCCACACCAGAGAATATCTTGAACAAGTCGTTGATAAATATCTGGCGTGGGGACGCAAACACAATGTCCCTTTGTATCTGGGGGAATGGGGACTCTATAAAGCAAACTTTGAAAAGGATCGCGGGGGATTAAATTGGGTTGAGGATATGATTGCGATTATTTCTGAACGAAAAATTACGAATACCTACCATGTTTATCACGAAGAAAGTTTTGGCATTTTTCGGGGTGATGGCAAAATTGATCCCGGCAATATCAATCAACCACTGATGCAGCTTTTTCAAAAGCATTACAACAAGGCTGATTAGTTAAAATAAAAAAACGGCGGATAAAATCCGCCGTTTTTTTTAATTAAATTCTTTTTGTTAATCTTCCGATGCCAACATTTCTTTGTATTCTGCAGGATCCATCGCGTCGTCCAATTCGGAAAGATCATCCGGTTGAACGCGAAAGAACCAGCCCTCATCGTAAGGAGAACTGTTAACTATTTCAGGTGATTCCTGAAGAGCCTCATTAACCGCTATAACTTCGCCTGACACCAAAGAATAAATATCAGATGCGGCTTTTACTGATTCAACAACGCCCGCTTCTTCGCCCACATTCACACGGCTACCCACTTCCGGTGTTTCAACATAGACCACATCACCCAATGCATCTTGTGCGTGATCTGTAATCCCTATGGTAACAGTGCCGTCTTCTTCAACACGCGCCCATTCGTGACTGCTCAGGTATTTTAATTCTTTGCGAATATCGCTCATGATAATTTCCTATGAATGATAGAGGAGTAAATAAATATTAAATCAGGGCTTTGCCATGACGAACAAAATTGGGTTTGCATCTTTCCACTGTGACCCACTTGCCACGCATTTCAACTTGATACTGTGTGGCGTTTGATTTGGGCACTCGTGCCAGCGCAATAGAGTAACCGAGACTGGGTGAAAAAGTCCCGCTGGTAATCACACCTTTTTCGTCGATTCCTTCAACAGAAACCAACTGTTCGGCGCGTAAAACACCTCGCTCACGTAATGCCAGTCCTACCAGCTCATAACGAATGCCTGATTGTTTTTCAGCCTCCAATGCAGCTCTGCCGATGAAATTGCGATTAGTTGGTTCCCAGGCAATAGTCCAGCCCATATTGGCAACCAAAGGTGATTGGGTTTCATCCATTTCATGTCCGTAAAGGTTCATGCCCGCCTCAAGACGTAATGTGTCGCGCGCGCCCAATCCGCAAGGTGCAACTCCCGCTTGTGCCAGGGCTGTCCAAAAAGCTTCCGCCTGATTATTGGGCAACATAATTTCCAATCCGTCTTCGCCGGTATAACCCGTACGCGCAATAAACCATTCGCCAACAGCCAATCCCTGAAATATGGCTAATTGCGGAATAATGGCGGCCTGTTCGTTTGTCAGGCAGGTTTTGGTGAGGTTTATTGCTTGTGGGCCTTGAATGGCGATCATGGCCAGATCAGCACGTTCATTCAAGGTGACATCAAAAGATTGTTCTTCCGATTTGATTTGCGATTGCATCCAGTCCAGATCTTTTTCTCGCGTACTGCAATTCACTACAACTCTGTACCAATTGCCCATGTTGTAGACAATCAAGTCGTCAATTACGCCGCCATCAGGTCGCAACATGCCTGAATAAAGTGCTTTGCCTAATAGAGAATCCAGGCGGGCGACATCATTGGCTAATAAATATTGCAGATAGGCTTTCGCATCTTTCCCGGTCACATCCACCACCGTCATATGCGACACATCAAACATGCCCGCATGCTGGCGCACTTTATGATGCTCTTCAATCTGCGAGCCGTAATGCAGAGGCATATCCCAACCTCCGAAATCCACAAGCTTGCCGCCCATTTGTTGATGTACGTGATAAAGCGGGGTTTTATGACCCATGAAGATACCTGCAAGGAATGGTGTGAAATGAAAAGGTCGCCATTGTAGGGCTGGGCGCGTGAAAAATGAATGTTTATTCTGTTGAAATAAAAAGGCCGCATCAGCGGCCTTGATTAAATCTTCAATCCTCAGGATGCTCCTTCCGATCCTTATCTGCAATCTCCTGTAAAGCTTCAATATCTTT
This sequence comes from uncultured Cellvibrio sp., assembly GCA_946482345.1. The sequence goes on along the minus strand of CAMLRJ010000019.1, from coordinate 11,023 downwards.
CGATAATTCTTCCAGCGTAATTTCGTCGCTTATGCGTACGGCGGGTGGGTAGATTACGTCCATGTAAAGTTTGTCGCGCAGGTAATTGCTGGATTGATAGTTTTGCGCGAGTACAACGATTGACGCGAAAAGTGTAATGCCGCCGACATAAAATTTTATGCGTTCGGATTCTTTAATGCCGAGGGACATCAGGTGGTAGTAAATGGTTGTGGCGCCGATGAAAATGGCGGGCAGTGCAGTGAAGGTTGATAGCGATTCCCAGCTGAAAGCATAAGCGACGATACTGCTCAGATTTTCCCAAATGCCGGTTGCCAATAAACCGCAGGCGGCGATTAATGTGTGTCGGCCAAAACGGGTTCGTCCGCCGAGTAATCGGTTTAATAGTGCCCAGAGTCCTATCCATCCAGCTGTTGCGGTCAAAATGGCAACCAGCGACAGTAAATATTCACTCAGATTTTTATCGCTGAAGTCGGTGCTCCATTGTTCAAATAGTCCGGTAATGCCGATAATAATCACGCCGATAATTGTGGTTCGCCAGCCGTCCCATCGATGATCCGAGAGATCCGGTTTTTCTTCTGCAATTTGAAAATCAATCGGACGGATGCGCAATTCGCTGCGGCCCAATCGATAGTGTGTATCACCATTTACAACGAAAAAATTATCGCGTTGGTGATTGTGTTTTATGGCGTTCAGGCTGCCAAGATCACGCAGTGTCAATTCATCCAATTGATTCAATTCAAGGATGGCATGATGCGCTGCTGCGTAGGGGTCATCCAGAATAATGTCGTTGTCGTAAGCGCGGCCAATGCGAACCGGTAATTGTTCAAAACGAAAACGATGTGCAACATCACCGGCTGCGGTCATGATTTCAATAAAAAAAGGTTTATTCATTTGCATCATCCTTTTTGTTGATATTGCTGGTCGATGCTTCGCTGCTGGATTTGGCTGATTCTTCGCCCAATAATTCAGGTAGTATTTTTTCAGGCAATATTTTTTCTGTGGGCGATTTTTTTGTATCTTCAATACGGCTCAGTGAATGTAAGAATTCATCTATTAATTTCATTCCGGTGTCATAAGCCACACCCCGTATGTTCATCATGCTTTGCAGGCTGGAGTTGGCGTCGTCACTGCTGGCGGTGATCAAGGTGAAATCATAAAGCCCGCTGAATTTGTGATAAGCCTCGGCGCAGACTTGAACGCGCATTTTAATATTTTGCAATTTGACAAAATTTTCTGTACAGGCAGCGGGTGTCAACACCCGGCTGTGAGCCGAGCTATAAACTTGACGGGCAAATCGTTTGCTGGCGAGTTGCGAAAATTGCCAGGCATTTAATTTTTTATTGCGCAGATAGCTGTGCGACATGGAGATGTGCCCGGTCTGCATGTTATCCGATACATATATTTCGGATTCCATGGAGCAACTGATATTTGCACTGCTGATTTTTTTCTCGGTGCCATCACTTGAATCGCCCCAGCAACGAACTTGATCAGATTCGCGCACGGGGACTCGATAATCGCCCAACTCTTTTATCTCAAAAGGTTTGCTTAACAAAATATCAAACATCACTTTTTGATGTTCCAATAATTGATCGCCAATCATAGGTTTGAAATCGGCAGGTGGAACCATATCGGGAGCGGTTTTTTCCAAGAGTTTTTGCGCGTAATGCGCGGGCACCAAAAAGCTGACCAGCTCGCCGTCCATGCGGTGTGCAACGTTGATCCCTGCCAGCTCGCCGTCGGCCGTAATATTGGGGCCACCGCTCATGCCGGGGTTAACTGCACCGGTAAACATATATTGTTCGGAAAAACCGCGTGTATTTAATCCGTTATAAGTTCCTTCTGTAATAGAGAAGCCCAGATCAAGCGGGTTGCCGAGAGAATACAAATTCTCACCTTGTTGTAATTGAGGTAATTTTTTTTCGTCGGATGATAAAGGGATGTGATAAAAACCTGTGCCTTGTTGATTGACTCTGACGATGGCGAGATCATGCAATACATCCACTGCCAGCACAGTGAAATCACCGCTTTCACCTTTGATATTTTTGTATTCGCCGAAATAGGTTTCAGGTTCAAGGGCAATTTGCGATATCACGTGGAAATTGGTTACAGCCAAATAGCCGGTACCGATTAAAAATGCAGAGCCGACAGAAGATTGGCTGCGACCATTTTTGGTGAGTACACGCAGTTTTAATAAATCTTTGTCCGCTTTTTCAAACAATGCCTGGGCGGTTGAAGAAGGTTTGGGCAGGTTGTTTGCCTGGCCAAAAGATGAAATACAACAGCCCAGTAAAAATACACACAGGGAAAACAGTTTCATGATGATCCTTGGGATAAACATGCAGTCAATAAAGATAACCGGTCAATAAAAGCAGCCCATTGTGCCTAGGTATGGGGCTGCATAACAAGTCTGACCATTGAATTCAGGAAGGTTCCGGTGTTCGTGCCAGCGCCCAGACCACAACTGATGCTGCACCATGCTGCAATAACAATTTGCTGAGTTCATCTACGGTAGAACCGGTTGTCACTACATCATCAATCAGTGCCAGATGTTTTCCTTTTATCAATGCGGATTTTCTTATGTCGATACCAAATGCATTTTTCAGATTGCCCAGGCGCGCCTGTTTGCCAGAATCTTTTTGTGATTGAACATGATGCGTGCGGTAACAGAGCCGGGTATAGGTCGTTATCTGCAAAGATTGCGCAATATCACGAGCCAACAATTCGCTTTGATTGAAGCCCCTTTTAAATCGTCGCCACTTATAAATGGGTACAGGCACCAAAACATCGGGTAACCTCTGTTCCCGATAAGCGTCTTGCAGAAAATCAATTAATAATTGCGAGAGTAATTTGCCGCGAGCAAAGTGATGGTTGAATTTGAAATCCAGTATTAAATGGTTCAGTGGATGATCGTAACGAAAAGGTATTTTGCTTCCACTGAATGCAGGCTGCCGCAATAAACACTTACCGCAAATTGTTGCACTGCTTTCCAGTGGCAGGGAACAAATGGAGCAACAATGTTGTAACCAGGGTAAAGCGAAATGGCACTCGTTACATAAGGCGAGATAGGTGTCACCATGCAGCTGTCTGTGGCAGCAGGCACAGTGGTCAGGCAATAAACAATCCAGAGCCAATTGCCAGAGTCTGTTGAAGATAGAGTGGTTTCCGAAACCGGAATAGTATTTATTCATGAATCAATTCCTTTGATGGGGTGGCTCAGTGCGGAGCCAAGTCTAGCGGGCGTGCAGTCTGAAAACAATCGGCTGGTGGAAGCTCAAATGTTGATTTGTCGTGGATGAGCTTGTAAAAAAGCCTGACCCCACCCTAACCCTCCCCTTGCCAGGGGAGGGGCAGATACCACTTCGCAAAAAGTAGGGAGTAACGTCTCTCTGGCCGGGAGGTTAGATGGGGTCAATTTTTTACAAGCATAATTGAGATTTTGCATGAAAAATTTTATTACTGTCGATCCGTTTCAAAAAGAATTGGTGGCAGCCCGCAAGCGGACCAAGCAATTGTGCATGCAGTTAAATGCATTGGATGCAGATCAAACCAAAGCACGAAAGCCTTTATATAAAGAATTATTTGCACAGGTCTCAACGGCCTATATCGAGCCGCATTTTTTTTGTGATTACGGTAGTAATATTTTTCTCGGTGAACGTTTTTATGCCAATCATAATTGTGTGATTCTGGATGTTGCCAAAGTCACTATAGGTCACAGGGTGATGCTTGGGCCTCAGGTGCAAATTTATACCACCAATCATCCATTGGCTGCCGCTGAGCGGGCTACCGGAATCGAATATGCAGCGGAAGTGGTGATTGGTGACGATTGTTGGATAGGCGGAGGCGCTATTATTCTTCCCGGTGTCTCTATAGGAGCAGGCAGTGTCATAGGTGCGGGAAGTCTGGTTAACAAAGATATTCCGGCCGGCGTAATAGCGGCAGGTAATCCATGTAAGGTCATAAAATTTCTAAATTGAATATTGCGGATGATTTGTGCGCCATCTGACGACAATTGGAAATTGTTGACTATATTACTCAGAGGTCTTTGTGTGTTTTTTACTATTTGAAATCAATAACGAATCTTCGGCAGCAGGCGATAAACATTAATCAGCATGACTCAGGGTGACCCAGTGAGAGTTAAATCATTCAAACTTAAATGGAGTTTGATGTTTCTATTCCTGATTGGGAATTTATTTAGCTGTAACTTATCTGCTGATGAAAAATCATCAGATGTTTCCCCGATGGTTGTGCGTTATGTTATTCCAACCGGACGTGAATTTTTACACACCTATAAGGTGGAGTTAATTCATCAGGCGTTGGAAATTACCCGCCCGGAATTTGGCAATTATGAAGTGATGACGTTTAAGGGCGAGAGTCCCAACGATCAACGCCGAACGGTGTTGATTAACGAAGGGAAATTAATCAATGTGCTCTGGGCGACATCCGGTTCCATGATTTCAAAAGGTGAAGTGTTGGAAATTCCAGTGGATATTTTTCATGGTCTTCTTGGTTACAGAATATGTTTGAAAAATGTGGCCGCACCCTCTTTGAAACATGTCATTTCATTGCAGGATTTAATGAAAATGAAAATTGGTCAAAGTGAGGAATGGCCTGATGTGAATATTTACCGGGCTAACAATATAAAGCCTATGCTCACACCCAGCCTTGGCAGTTTGTTTGAAATGTTGGGTTACAGGCGTTTTGACTGTTTGCCCCTGGGGGCAAATGAAGTGGCGCACATTTATGAAGAGAAAAAAAATCAATATCCATTTTTGGCAATTGACGACCAATTATTAATTTATTACAAATTCCCTATTTACTTTTATGTCAGCAAAGTTCATCCCGATATAGCCAGGCGTTTGGAGTTGGGGTTGAAAAAACTTCAGAAAAATGGTGATTTTGATGCGATTTTTCGCAAGCATCATGAGCAGGATCTGAAAGTGTTGAATTTACGCAATCGGCATCTGGTTTGTCTGGAATCCCCTTTTATTGATCAGATCAATCAATGTAAAGATCCTGTGGTTTATCCCGACGAATGGATCAATTAATATCAGAATAAAAATATCTGCATTCACAATCGGGATGATTAATCAGTATGACTTAAGGTGGCCAGGTGAGAGCTAAATTATTTGAACTTAAATGGAGTTGGACGTTTCTGTGTCTGCTGCTGAATTTATTCGCGTTAAAATTGTGTGCCGATGAGTCTATGCTGGTGGTGCGTTATGGTATTCCGAATGGGCACGAATTTTTGCATGATTATAAAATTGAATTGATTCGTGAAGCGCTGGAAATTACCCGTCCTGAATTTGGTCATTATGAGATATCGGTAATTAAAGGCGAAAATCCCAATGATCGACGTAAAGCATTATTAATTAACGAAGGCAAATTAATTAATCTGGTGTGGGCAAATCCCGGCTCGGTGATATCCAAAGGAAATGTTATCGAGATCCCCGTCGATATTTTACGTGGGTTGTTGGGTTATCGAATATGTTTGAAAAATGCAGATGCAGCATCTTTGAAAAATGTAAAGTCATTGCAGGATTTGATGAAGATAAAAATTGGCCAAAGTGAAGAATGGCCTGATGTGGGTATTTACAAGGCAAATCACATCAAACCCGTGCTGACGCCAGGGCTTGGCAGTTTATTTGATATGTTGGGGTACAAACGTTTTGATTGTTTACCGTTTGGTGCAAATGAAGTAGCGCATATACTCGAAGCAAAAAAACAGCAGTATCCTTTCTTGGCAATTGATGATCAGTTGCTGATTTATTACAAGTTTCCCATTTATTTTTATGTTAGCAATGCTCATCCGAAAGTTGCCAGGCGTATTGAGATGGGATTAAAAAAACTCGAAGCGAACGGTGATTTTGATGCGCTTTTTCGTCTGCATCATGAACAGGATCTTAAACAATTAAATTTGCGCAGTCGGCATCTGGTTTGTTTGGAATCACCACTGATTGATCAGGCGGGCCAGTGTAAAGATGCGGTTAAGTATCCTGATGAGTGGCTGGATTAATTTTGCCATTCGAATTCGACAGGCTGCGGTGACTTTACCGCAACAGCGCACCAATTTTTTATGGAATATTGATTGAGCTCGCATTGAAAAAATTGCCACTGCCCGGGTTGTTCGAGTTTTAATTCCGGTGAGAAAGTTGCGCTGATCTTATGCGGGCCTGATAGTGCAAAACTGATTTTATCCAAGCCTGTGGCTATGCCTGTGCCCAGTCCTTTAAGAAAAGCTTCTTTTAGTGTCCAGAGTTGAAAAAAATAATCCTGCATTTTTTCTGGATCAGTAATTTGGTTTATGCGGGCAATTTCATCAGCATGAAAATAATGTCGGGCGATATCTAAAATGGATTTTCTTTCTGCAGTACTTTCAACATCAATGCCTAAAGCGCAATTCATGCCCACCGCTAAAACAGCGGATTGTTTGCTGTGGCTCAAGTTAAATTGTAAATCTTTGTACTGCACAAAAGGTTTACCGTAAGGGTTGCGATAAAATAGCAAGGACTCGGGTTTGGTATTGGTGTAACGGGCCAGGATTCGTCGCATGAAAATTCGTGTGTTGATGTAGTTGTCAGCACCACGTTTAAATTTGGCGGCACGTTCGTTTTCATCAGCCGATAACAAGGAGCGACCGTTTTCCTGCCAACCTTCCGGCGTTTTTTCCAGATCAAAATGCCAAAGGTGTATCTGGTTTTCGTTTAAAAGCAGGTGAGAGTGAGAAGTTAACATGGCTATAATGCGCGCCTTAATAATTTAATCAGGTTGCCTATTATGTCTGTATCTGCCAATAAAGTTGTCAGTTTTCATTATCGTTTGCATGAGTTGGATGGTGCCTTGCTGGAAGAATCCTACGGTGCTGATCCAACGCTGTATTTACATGGCCATAATAATTTATTGGCCGCGATTGAGCAGGCGCTGGAAGGTAAACAGGCTGGCGATAAGCTCAGCGTAAAGGTCGCGCCGGAAGAGGGCTATGGTTTGCGTCGTGAAGGCGCTATACAACGAATTCCAATCAAGCATTTGCTGGATCACGAGAAAATTAAAAATCGTTTGAAACCCGGTATGAAGGTTTCAGTGAATACCCAACATGGCCCATGGGAAGCCGTGGTGTTGAAAGTGGGTAAATTTAATGTGGATGTGGATAGCAATCATCCGCTTGCAGGCAAGCATCTGAATTTTGAAATTGAAATTGTAGATGTTCGCGATGCATCGGATGAAGAGTTGGCTCACGGTCATGCACATGGTGCGGGTGGGCATAATCATTAAACTGCTATAGTTAATTACCGTTGTTTGACTTGTTCAAATTGTGAGGTGACCTATGTACTTTCGTAGCGCAATTCTGTGTGTGTTTTTGCTTACCGGGTGTGATGGTGATGATTATCCCGATGAAACGGTATCGTCAAAAAACCTGACCACCGATCAAATTGGTATGGATGTCAGTGTGCAAACCATGGATGCAGAAACAGACACTGCCGACAACGGCACTCATGTCTATGTCACCTTGTACAAATTCCACGGTCATTATGTGCAATGGGTCAATTTAACCGATCAGGAAAGTTTGACCCTGTTGCAAGACGCAACCACTAATCCATTCACAAAAAATTTGTATCCTGCAAATGGTAAACCCTACGGTATTGATTACAGCCGCACAGTCACCGAAACCGCAGGCGGCGAAGAAATGACAATCGCCCTGAACCGCCCGACAGGTTCAGCATTAAATACTCTAGTGCGCACTCTCGAACCCACCACTTTTTCCATCACGCCTTCCACAACACCTTTTTTACCCACATCATCCCTGACAGTGGAATGGACAGGTATCACCAATTACGAATATCAAATTACCCTGCGTTTCAGCTGCGGCGACACAGAACAATATTTGCAAACCGTGCGCTTGCCAAACAGTTATTTCCCAACAATTCCGGTAAGCCCTTTCGTCTTTCGTTTCTCGGATTATTTTTATTTTCCGTCAGACACCTCAATCACCACCTGCCAACTCCGCACCAGCCTCTGGTCCTATGAAGACCAAACCGAACAAGGCGATCCAGCATTCGGTGATGTATCCATCACTGCATCACGCGTACAACGTTTATCAGTGCCTGTGCAGCGGATGTAAAAACAATTGCTGTAAAAATAAAAAAGAGCTCATTGGGCTCTTTTTTATTTTTTGGCACAAACATGGATAAACTTGAGTCTATCCAATAGGATGCAGATCAGAAGAGCGGTGTAAATAGAGAAAACGAAAAGGATGCTTGATGACCAAAAGCAAAATCGTTCAAATTATCGAAATCACAAAACTGGCTTCCATGGGACGTTCAGAGCCATATCTATGTGTGGGTGATGACGGGTTTAACTATTACGTAAAAGGGCGGCAGTCTGGTTCTACGACACCGATATACGAATGGATTTGTGGGTATCTCGCTAAAGCGCTGGCTCTACCTATACCGAATTTCTGTCTGGGTGAAATTTCGAAAGAGTTACTGGATGTGACATCACCAGAACTGCGTTCAATAGGTGCATGTATGGGCTTCGCATCCCAAGAGGTTCCATTAGCCTGTTGGTTCGAAGAGGCGAGTGTTGAGAAAGTTGATGATGAGCTTCAACGCAATATTCTGGTTTTTGACTGGTGGATAAGAAACGGAACAAACACTTCCTACTACACTGGATATAGATCGACTAAGAAATCAACTTTTACGTTGCCAAACTGAAGAATTTTGGAGGGCAGAATGAAAAAATTTGCATGTCGTTATGCTCTCATACAATTTATGCCTTACAGCGAAACGGGTGAGTTTGCCAATATTGGCGTATTGCTTATATGCCCTCAAACAGGTTATTGGGCTTACAAACTCGAAACTCAAAAATATAAACGCTATACCAATTTCTTTCATGGTTTGAATCATGCTGTATATCGTGATGCAGTACATACCATAGACGCTGAATTGAAACGCTTGCAAAAAGTAAATATTGCTTGCACACCTGATAGTTTATTAAACGCATTTAATATTGCAGTTCATCCACGTGAGGCAATTATACGATTCGGTGAGCCAAGAGGCCGACTGACAGATAATCCGGAACAAGAATTACTGACTATTTTTAATCATTACGTAGAGTTTGGTTTTTTACGCAATGAAAGCCCGGAACAAAAACTGGTTAAGCGTATTCAAGATCTGGTGAAAACTTTTGATTTGAAAGCTCCGTTTAAAGAGGATCACATCGGTAATCCAAATGTTGTGTCTCTTCAGCTGCCATTGGTTCAGGTAATCAACGAACAGCCTGTAAAAGCCATTAAACCTTTATATTTGGGGCAGCCAAAGATTAATGATATTTACAGCCATGGCGAGCAATGGGTAGGAAGGCTGAACCGCTTGAGAACGAAAGTTGGATGGAATGGACAACTGTTGATTACAGTGGATGGCCTTTCTGAAAAACCTGAAATTAAAAAGGCCCAAAATGAAATGATTGATGAGCTAAAGTTGTATGAAGTAGCCATAGAAAATGCAAGCGCTGAAGACAAGCTGAAAGAATTCTGTATTTACTAAGCAAGAATGTTCATTCTCAGTAGCTGCAGCATAAATAAAAAAGAGCTTATTTGGCTCTTTTTTATTTTCTGATGTGTTTTCTCAATTTCACATCGTCATCCCTGCGAAGGCAGGGATCCAGCCTTTGGTTTGTCGCCATAAAATTACTTGTTGAATTCGGCGACTTAAATTCTCTGAATTTTTTGTTATTAGAAATTTCACAGATATTTTTGTTACTGAAAGTAATTTGTTTTTGATTTGGATAGTAATTATTTGACTTCGAGTTGTGTGCGTATTATCTAGTCTGCTCTGTGCTCAAGGCGGTAGTGGGTATATTGAATACTCAAGCAGTGGCGCGTAGCAATTGGCTGCTCCTACAACCTCTCCAATAAAAAATTCTCTGGTGAATGTGAACGATGATGAAAGATAGCGGTCGCGAAAAATTGTCAGATAAAAAATTCGATGTACCTATAAGCAAAGAAGTTTTCACTAATAAGCTATTTGAGCGATTGGTAGCATTGAAAGTTGAATTCAGAAATGTCAACTTTCGTTATTGTATTTTCGATGCTGCTTACCTAAGAAACTGCAACTTTGATAGTTGCGATTTCACTGGCTGTAGGTTTGTTAATTGCAATCTCTCTGGAAGTAGCTTCAACGGGTGCATTTTTGACTATGCAAATTTTGAAAAAACACATGTTGATAGCGATATATTAGATGCTGGGTGCCCAGGTCATGAAAATTTAAAACTGAAATTTGCAAGATCGCTTCGCATGAATTATCAGCAAATTGGTGACGCAAAGTCTGCAAACAAAGCTATCAGCATAGAACTTCAGGCAACGGAGGATCACCTTCATAAGGCTTGGAAATCAAAAGAATCGTATTATCGAAAAAAATATAAAGGTTTTGATAGGTTTAAGGTTTTTGGAGAATGGATGCAATTTAAAATTTTGGATTTTATGTGGGGCAATGGGGAGTCGGCATGGAAATTATGCCGGGCTGTGTTAGTGGTTCTTATAACAATAACTCTAATTCATGTTGTAAATTTTGATGACCCACGACTGATTAAATCATACGCTGAGGCATTCCTGAAATCACCCCAAATTTTTCTTGGGGTTGAGTCTCCATCAGAATATCCAGTCCAATACTTGACTGCAATTCTTTTAACTAGATTAATAATGTTTGGTTTTTTTATGTCAATTATAATAAAGCGTTTTAATAGGCGATAAACGTGCATATTTACGTATTTGGTTCTGTCTGCCGAGGCGAGGTCGATATTGCCTCCGACATAGATATGCTGGCGGTTGTAAATGGGTATGATGCTAGGTTTAAGCCGAGCGATTACTCCATATACTCTTATGCACGCATAAATGAAATATGGGAGCAAGGAAATCCCTTTGCTTGGCATCTATTTTTAGAGTCAAAGATGGTCTATTCAGAGGACGCTACTGATTATCTTCGAATCATTGGTGAACCAAAAGCCTACAGCTCAGGATTTACCGATTGCA